>JALZVK010000227.1 GCA_023301005.1 Saprospiraceae bacterium
CTGACAACCCAGAATTAGCCGAAGAAGTAGAAAGACTTGTAAAAGCTAAAATCACTGGCGTTGCTCAAGCAGACGAAGCAGAAGCGACTACCGATAATAAGAAAGCAAAAGGTAAGAAAGAGAAAGAAAAGGAAGTAGAGGTAGTAGCAGAAGAGAAGGCGTAATAATGCCAGCACTTATTGCTGAACAAACACTTCCAAAAGATTAAGGTGCACCCTCGCACCATGAGAGTATAAATTTTAATACTTGGTAAGTCCTGACAGAGATGTCAGGGCTTTTTTTTGAAGCGGGGAGTTCAGGTGCGTAGTGTATGATATTTAATGCCTTAATTATTATAGAAATAAACATGCCTTGGTTTGTTTATGCAAACGTTAGTAGCTATTAAAAATAAATAAATTGATATCACAAGTACCAAAACTTCAAAAAGTATTACATAAATTAGAAATAGACAAGTCGTTATATTACGACGTTGAGTTTATTGAAAACCCTTCTGCTGAATATATCAAACAATTTTTCATGGATCTTGAAAGTCACAAAGACCATAAAAAACTAAAAGACAACTTTATATATGATGAAGAATACAATGTTCTGGTTCACATTCACTCAAAGTTTCCATTAAAAGAACTCGAAGGACTAAACGATGAAGAAAGGTTCTTTTATTCATTTATGTCAAAAGTTGAAATCAAGAGAATATTTAATATTAAAAACTCAGAGGATTATCTATTAAGACTAAGAGCCGAACAGGTGCAAGGGGATATGAGATTTAAGAGAGTCTTTACTAATTTAAAGAATAGAAAAAATAATAGTTGGTCTTTTACACAACACTTTGAAACAAGCTTATACAATAAATATTTAAAAAAGTTAAAAGCTGAACATCGTAAGAAATGCTTAAACATTCCGAGAGGTACAATACATGCAGCCGAGGCTAATGGCATGTGTCTTAAAACACCTTTTGGTAACATCATAACACTTTCAAGTAATTTAAGGCAATTTCTATATTATATGAACTTATTTCTCTTTGGTCATAATTTCGAAGTACCTACTATTGATATTCATACTTCATTCATACTTGCTGTTAGAATTATGTTTGGAAAAGAAAGTCCTGATTTTGAAATAGATTCTCGAGGAAAACTACCAAAATTTATTGACAGAGAAATAAGCAAATTAACTGATTGGCAAATGAGCTTTATTATAGGTCATGAATTTGCTCACCACTATTTAGATCACTTGAAGAATTCGAAATTAAGTCAATCGCTAAATGTGCTATCTCACAAAGAATCACATACCTTTTATACCTATAGGCAAGAACAAGAATTTGAAGCCGACTTGAACTCAATTATTCAAACATCTTATTCAAGTGAGCATAAAAGCCAACTATTAAACGGAGCATTCTACTTTTTCGCCCATCTATTTCTGTTTGATCAAATAGATAATTATCTTTTTCCAAGAGGAACATATTCATATACTCACCCAAAACCTATTGATAGAATGTTAACTTTAAGAGAATCAATAAAAGAAGATATCGGCATGAGCAAAAGTGAATTGAATGACTTCATTTCTAACACAAAAGAGTTTTCAAATTTTTATCTAACTGAATATGTACCCTTTCATGTGGATCAAATTGAGATGGAAGGATCTGTGTACTTGCCAAGTTATAAGAAAAGTTATAAAATAGATAGACTAGATATGTAACAGCTACTAACAATAAATATGAAGTAATAGCTCCTTCGTCGCTACTACTCTTATCATCATCCGTTAACATAAGCTAGAAAAGAATACACTTTAGTAATCAAAAATAATTATAATGAAATATATAGCATTTCTCGATATTCTAGGATTTAAAGAGATTATTGAGAACAATTCAACTAATTATATAAAATCACTTTACAATAATGCTATAGATTTTGTAAAACCTAAAATCATAGACTTTTGGGATAATCAAGATCTAAATGATTCAGTAATCGAAATGTCCATAGTATCGGACAGCATTATTATTTGGACGAATAATGATAATTTTCAAAGTTTAGGAAAAATACTTCTATCAACCTCCAATTTACTGACAGGGTTTATGATTGCAGGATTACCTTTGAGAGGAGCAATTGTAAAAGGAGAATTGGATAGTTTAAACAAAAGTATAGGAACAAATAGTAATGTAAAAACGCCTATTTTTTTTGGCAAAGGATTAACTGAAGCCTATAAACTAGAGGGCAAACAGAAATGGTCAGGATGTATAGTACACGAAGATTGCTTTGAGAATTTAGAGAATAAAATTTCAACAGGTAAAGAAAATGCAGGGTTAGGAAACTACTTAAAGGATCAGGTAATTTCTCAATATGAAGTACCGCTAAAAGATGGTGAGAAAATGAATTGTTATGTTATTAATTGGGTCAGAAATTTTAAAGCCATTGATAATTACACTCAACTAATAGATATAGAAGAACAATTTAGTAAACACAATAAAAATATAAATGACTCTAGGGTGAAAGAGAAAATTGAAAATACTAAATCTTATTATGAATGGGAAGGTAATAGAAAATGATACTAACTCAAAAAAAAAGAAGGAGCCTATGGATAACAAGCGATGATGAGATCAGACTTCCTTCGTTCGTCCGATCCATATCGCAGAACCGTTGATAGTAATTTACAAGACTGTTTTTTTGTGTTGATTATGTTAATACGATTAAACTGTTTTCCGTAAACGGTTAGTAATTATGATTAAGCCAATTATGAAAATTTTATATTTAGATCAATTCATTGTTAGCGATTTAGCTGATTCAAAAAATCAATTCTATATTGAAATGAGAGAATCGTTAGAGGAATTAGTATTTTCGAAGAAGCTAATATGTCCACTTTCAATGGAGCATTACATGGAGTCATCCTCTAGAAGTGATGATGACGCATTAAAAAATGATAATCTTATGAATTCGCTTTCTGGTGGAATGTGTTTTTATGATGAATTCTATATTACTACATTTCTAATTAATGCAAAAATCAAGAATAAACCTTTTGCTCAAGATATGTATATTGATAAAGCTGTAAAGAATATATTTCGAGATAAATCAAATATTGAAAAGTATAGAAATATTAGTCAAAAATTTAAAGGAGCAAGTGAGGATACGCTTAACGTTTCGAATAGAATTAGAGAAAGTACTAGAGAGCAAAAAATTAAGGATTCTATAAAATCCGAAATGTTCAGTCTTGTGAAAAGACTACCATCAATTTCTTTTACTGATAGGATTGAAGATTTAGTTGTAGATGGGCAAATCACGATTCGAGGAGAAATGACGCCTATTGGAGAAAAGCCAAATCAAATTGATTTAATTTTAGAGTACCTTTTAAGACACTTTAAATTTAATGCTAAGGAATTATTAGCACTTTACAGTGAATTCAAAGAAGATGGCTTTGATAATATTCCTACTTTAGATATACTGACAAGCCTAAGAGCTCTTCAATCTATATTGCATAAAAAGTTAACATCAAATGACGATATTGATAATTTAAGAATTGCTTGTGGGTTGCCAATTTCGGATGTATTGATGACCGATAGAAAAAGAAAATCGGAAATCATTCAGCTAGAACTTGATAAGAAGTATAATTGTCAAGTCCTTTGTGGTAATAATGAGGATATGAATGTATTGAAAAGTATATTGACGAATAAATAAACTAAAGTCAACAAACTAAACCCAAATCATAGCCGCCTATCAGCAGGCTACGACGGGTATAGCCGAACCGTTACGACCTTGATAATTAAAGTACAGGAGCACAAAGGAGTTGATGAAGTTTTTTAACTACAGAGAATGGAGCGTATTTTCAACGGTAATTAAGAGCTTCTGAAAACCGTAACAAGGCTTGCGAAAAAAGCACAAAAGTAAAAATGAATAAAGAATTGATAGAAACAAGATTTAAGAAATTTGAGAAGGATTCATTTCACTTTAATGGTCAAGAGTACTGGAGTGCAAGA
>JALZVK010000228.1 GCA_023301005.1 Saprospiraceae bacterium
TGTATAACTTCCCACAAAAATCACTCAGGATGATAAGTTCGTTCCGCTTTCTTAATAATTTCATCCTTATTCAAAGTCATTTTTTTCAACTCATGTTTCATGTACATTTCCATTTGATCATCATAGTGCGGACTATCTTTATGATTAGAAGTTCCGTAAGGAACAATGGTTTCTATCTGCACACCTTCCTCCGCAAATCGAACTAAACTCACATAAGATTCGCCTGCAAATATTTTAAATCGACCTTTCCTATTTGGCTTTCCATACATCGCTGCAAGTACATTCGGACCTCCCCAACTTGGAATTGATTTCTTTCCACGTACATGTTGTTGCGCCTCACCCAAAGGTACTTTGATTGTTTTAAAATATTTTTTCAAATGCTTCTTAGTCTTTCCTAATGCAGTTACAATTTCAGATTCTTTCAACTCATAAGTAGTTGGGAACTGTCCTCGTTTATTTAAATCTTTATGAAGGTAATGATAAGTCAGATTAAACATTGTCGCACCGATATTATTTATATCAGTTTCCCTATTCCAATCATTGAGGTAAGTTATACATTCCGCAAGATGAGGATATTTCTTCGCATCTAAGTTCAATAGTAATTCCAAATTAGTAAACGAATAGACATGTGCAGGATTATGCCACTTCGTGTCGAATTTTATTTTTTTAAATTCATCATAAGAAATTTTTTCTTTTTCATTTATCAAATCATGGTAGCGAAGCGACCGATTATTATTGCCTGTCATATAACCAAACGTGGAATTGATAGTAGCAGGATCTACATTATACTCAGGAGTCGTCGCTTCAAATGGCGAATGATTACAATTCGACAAATAACCAGATGGTGGATTATGATATTGAACCAACTCCTCAAAGCTATGAAAATCAGATGCCCAAATCACCTCCGATGTATAACCAGGCAAAACATTTTGCCAATCGTACTTAGGATTTCTTTTGGGAAATAAACCAAGTCCTGCGTAAAAAATATTGTCTTGATTATCAGCATACATTAGGTTAGTCGTACACACACCTAGCCTACTTATCGCAGTTTTAAATTCTTGAAAATTTTTCGCCTTGTTCATCATATACCATTGCTCCGCACCTCCGACAGTATGATTGGATGGAAAACGAATCGCATAATAATTTCCATTTTTACTTTTGATAACTGTTCCGTGTTTGCTTCGGTAGAGTTTTCTTTTTACACCTAATTTCACTCCAAGCACTTTGACTTTAAGTTTTACATTTCGCTCTTCGAGAGTTTCCCATTTTCCATCCAACCAATATTTATTTTCTTCAAATCTGTGCATTTCTAATTTATAAACATCCATCATATCCGCATGATTAACGGTATGTGTCCAAGCCAAATTTTCATTTACTCCTACAAAAACATGCATCCCTCCTATCAATGTCGCTCCCAAAATATTCAACCCTTCCTCACTTACCAAATGTGCTTCGTACCATGAGTAAGCTCCTTCCAATGGTTGATGTGGATTGATTGCCAAGTAGGTTTGTCCGTCCGATGTTTTCTTACTATTGAGTGCGAAGGCATTTGAACCCATTGGAGTTTGATCTTCAAATAAACTGATATTCCCAGTTACGATTCTCCCTAAATCTGTCGCTGCACCTGAGAGCAAAGTCAATGCTAAAACATAACTTTTGACCACATCTTTTCCATCGACTGGAAATAAGTCTTTGACTAAAACTTCCTTTGGATGAAGTGCTGCATATCGGTTCATTCCTGCTGCATAAGCTTCTGCTATTTTTCTAAACTCAGGTGAAATGTCAGTTTCATATTTCGCATCTACAATTGGATTCACATCTATGACTTGTACTGCAAAATCTAAAACGGCACCTTTTACTCCTTCATGTATTCCTAATTTTCCACGTATCGGTAAAAGTGTTTCTTGGATCGTTTCGAAATCATCTTCTGCTGATGCCCATGCTAATCCGTAAGCAACTTCTGCATCTGTCTTGGCATAGATATGTGGGACGCCCCATTGATCTCGAATTATGGTTATTTTGTCAGGATTGATTTGTGAAAAAAGAGGGAGAGTGAATAGTAGAATAAAAAGTATAAGTTGATTCCTCATTTTATTACGTGATGATTTTTTTTTGCAAATGTAATAAAATGTGAGGGAAACATTTTGAAGAGGGAAACATTCGAATTATGTCTCTTTTAAAAGCGGGATGACGAATTAACTTGTTACGGTCTTGATTTAGTTTACTTCGTAAGGTTTTTTTAATTTTTATAAAACTCTTAAATTTTTATTTTAAAATTTTATAACAAAACATTTACGGAGTAAATAAAACAAAGATATTGGCTCTGTTAATGTTTTCATAGCATCGTCTTTTAAATATTACATCAAAAAAAAACAAGCTGCTTTCGTTCAATTAGCTTGTTCCAAATGCTATAACTCCTTATTTCCCGTAAGGATATTTTTGTTTATGGGATTTTTTTTCCTTTTCCCAAAAGGTTTCAATCCATCTCAAAACCTTTAATGTAAAGATAAGTCGAGCCACACCTATTTGAAAAAACACTTTATAGCTTTTTCCAAAAAAAAACACTCTATATAAGTCGTAAACGCTTATAAAACAATAACATACATCATATTTTTTTCCAAAAAAATAAGTATATTTGATTACATCCTACATTTAAATAAGTATAAATTCTTACCCAAAAACTATTATACTTATACAAATAATCATACTGTTATGGAAAAAAGTCGACTAGTTGAACTTTTTAAAACTTTAAATAAGGTTGAGATAAAAAAATTACGAAAATGGGTACGTTCTCCTTTTTTTAAATCAAAGGGAGGATGTCATTTTGCTTTTTGATTATTTAGATAAAAATCGTCATTTAGCAAAATGAGAAACATTTGGATCGACACTATATCTTTTCTAAAATTTTTCCTAAAGCAACTTTTGATGAAAAAAAGATTGGTTACGCTCAATCTTTTTTAATGACTGAAATCAAAGAATATTTAGCCTATCAAGAATATTCAGAAAATGAGATTCGACCTCAAATCAACTTTACTCGTAACTTAAGAAAAAGAGGTTTGAATCGACACTTCGAAAGTGAATGGAAAATTGCAAGTGAATTGTTAGAGAAACAAGCGATAAGAAATTCTGATTATCACTTCTATAATTTTCAATTGCAAAATGAGCAGTACGAATTCACTAATCAACAAAGTCGAAAACAACCTAAAGGATTGCAAGAAGCTAGTAACGAATTGACTAATTTTTTTATCGCTCAAAAACTAAAACAAGGTCGTGATAAAATGAGTCATCAAAGTTTGATTAGTGCGGATTATCAAAAAGACTTTTTACAAAATGTGATCGACTATGTGGAGAAAAAAGATTTTTCTGATTTCCCTGCAATTCAAATTTATTATGAAAGTTATAAAACACTTTCGGATAGTAAAGATGTTCGGCACTATGAAAATTTTAGAAAGATTCTAAAAAGTAATTATCAAAATTTTTCCAAATCAGAATTAAAATACCTCTACCTGGTTGCTATCAATTATTGTATCAAACAACATAATGCAGGTAATTCAGAATTTAAAAGAGAACTATTTGAATTGTATAAAGAAGGAATAGAATTGGATATATTTTTGACGAATGGTTTTTTATCGAGATTTACATATAAGAATATGGTTTCGATAGGAATCAATTTAAGAGAGTTTGAATGGATCGAAAAATTCATTTATGAATACAAAGAAAAGATTGAAGAACAATGGAGAGAATCTGCTTTTACTTTTAACTTGGCTTCGATGTATTATCAAATTCCTAATTATGATAAAGCGATGCAATTGTTACAACAAGCAGAATTTAAGGATGGCTTTTTTAATTTGAATGCTCGGAAGATGTTGCTCAAGATGTATTTTGAATTAAATGAAATTAGTGCGTTGGAATCTCTGTTGGATAGTTTTTCGAGGTATCTTTCAAGGCATAAGGATTTGGGTTATCATAAAGATTTACATTTGAATTTGATTCGACAGGTTCGTAAGCTATTGCAAATTCCTAAATATGATAAAGATGCTAAACTTACATTTAGAAAAGAAATAGAAATGATGGAAGGCTTGATTGAAAAGAAATGGTTATTGGAACAATGTGCATGATATTTTAGAAGAGAGAAAATGGAAGAGAGACCATTACATTGAGAGTATTATAGAATTCTTGTTCTTTCAAGATCTCTAATCTCTATTCTAAAAAACAACAAAGATGAATTTTCCTAAAACAATAATTCTTATTCGCTGTTTAAATTCAATAAAGTTATAAACACAAATATTTAAAGTAGTCGCCATGTCAGAAAAGAATAAACAAAATAAATCTGAATTAAAATTCAATCCGATTGATAAAGATAAAGTTGCTGAGAATCCTCATCTGCTACCTTATGCTCATACGGTAGGTGGTGCGGTAATTAAGCCAATAGACAAAGGTCGAGTAAAAGGTCTTGCCGTTTCTGCGATGTACGATCAGACTGAAGTACAGCTAGATCAAATCAGAGAACAAGTAACGCTACTAGCGGTTCAAGCTGAAAAAATTCATAGACGAGTACAGGTATCTGAAAAGATTTATTTGGCAGATATTGGATTCAAACCTTTAATTGGAAAGACTTATCATCTTTATCAGAGAAAAAATGGCAAAGAAACACTTTCTATGGTCGGTCCTAATGAATGGGGAAAATCTATGCCTTTTGAAAGTTTTGTGGCTACTGTAAAATTACTTTCGGATCATACTTGGGATATATTATAAATTACTCTACCCGATGATTTTTAGACTGAGAAATAATTTTTTCAAAGCCAAGTCCAAAGTTCTTTTAACAGGTTCGAGTATTTTATTTTAAAAAAAAACTCTCATCAAATTGAGTCCTCTTCTGAAAACACTATATTGAGGATAGCCATGTTGTTTTACTTTAGGGAGTAGGAAATAAATAATCTACTCCCTTGAAGGATTCTTTTTCAATATGACTTCATAAAAAAAGGAGTCCGTCCCGTTCTAGAACGGGATGCACTCATTTTTTTATTTCCTCATATTAAAAAATAATCTCTTCAATCGGGTAGACTATTTAATTCCTACTCCCTTAAACAAGAGTTTTCCATATTAAATCCTCTTGCTTTTAAAGTTTGAAAAAAAACTTCGATCGTCCATCTTTTTTTATAAATTCCTCCTAGTTCATTAGGATTTGGAGTTCCAATCAGGTAGAGCAAATCACCATTAGTATCAATAGATATTGATACGTTAACTCTTACCCAATTTACAAATACATCCCTGAGATATATCTTTTTGCCTTTCTCCATTATATCTTCTGCTTTGAGGTGTGTTCCGTCATCTAATGTTATATGATGATGTTTTGGAACTCTTAAACAAAATGAAATATCTTCTTTGTTCAACCATCTTAACCATTTATAACCAATGAACTCTCGATCCATTATCAAGATTACTATTCCCACTATTATTATCTAGCATTTCAAAATATAAAGGAACTCCCATTTTTCCTATACTCACCACTACACATAAAATATTGATTTGGGTTTTTCCGAAATCCCATTCTGTTCGATCTATACTTAAGCTCAGTTCTTTGTGGTGAATAAAACTAAGAAAGAAAAACAGTAACTGGCTGTAATCAAAAGATAATTCCTTAAAAAAGGATTGTATCCTTCTTTCAATTGACTCTACTTTTGCAGGGTATTCTATCTTATCAGCTATTTCTGAAAAAATCACAGAACGACTTTTTATAATGCCTTCAAACATTGAACATAAAAATTTTTGTCTAGACTTATGTGGAACAACTTTGAGTTCCCTTATCATTTTATATACCTTTGTCATCGGATTAACTTCCATTGGATTGCAGATTTGAGTTGTGTCAGAACTTCAAAAATCTGCTTTCCTTTTTACTTTTCATTTTTTATCCAAAATCATCGGGTAGAGTAATT
>JALZVK010000229.1 GCA_023301005.1 Saprospiraceae bacterium
GGAGTAGATTATTTATTTCCTACTCCCTAAAGTAAAACAACATGGCTATCCTCAATATAGTGTTTTCAGAAGAGGACTCAATTTGATGAGAGCTTTTTTTTAAAAATAAAATACTCGAACCTGTTAAAAGAACTTTGGACTTGGCTTTGAAAAAATTATTCCTCAGTCTAAAAATCATCGGGTAGAGTAGAAAAAATAATAGTCAAAAATGAAAATTTATTCTTAAACAAAAATGCCTTGAGTGGGTTATACATTGAAGTTAATTATAAATATTTTCATAGTCCAACTACTTATACATCAATAAGTAATATTAATTTTGCGCTTAAAATATTAATCAAATGTCTATTAATAAAGAAAACAAATACCCAAGTATTCATCAATTTAAAGTCAATGATATCAATGGAAATGAAGTGTCATTGTCAAAGTATAAAGGCAAAGCGTTGCTTATAGTGAATACTGCTTCTAAATGTGGTTTTACTCCTCAACTAGATGGAATGACTAAATTGTATGAAGAATTTAGAGATTCAGGATTCGAGATTCTTGCTTTTCCATCTAATGATTTTGCGGGGCAAGAACCTTTAGATGGAGAAGCAATTCAACAGTTTTGTGTAACTAATTATGCTGCTGATTATCCAATATTTGAAAAAACTCATGTGAAAGGAAATAATGCAAATCCTCTATTTAAATTTTTATCTAGTAAAAAATTGAATGGAAAAGTATCTTCTTCACCTAAGTGGAATTTTCATAAATACCTTGTAGATAAAGAGGGGAGAGTCGTTGATTTCTTTTATACGATTACAAAACCCACTTCGTCTAAGATTAAAAAGTCAATTCAAAAAATTATAGGAAATTAAGAATTCCTTAGAAGAGAGAGTAGAGACCATTTCTTTGAGAGAAAAGGGAATGTTCTCTACACTCTATTCTCGCTTCTCTATTCTAAAAAATCATAAAAAAACTAGATAAACGATTATGAAATTAGATATTCTCGCAATTGGTGTTCATCCTGATGATGTAGAGTTGGGATGTAGTGGAACTCTACTTAAGCATATTGAAAATGGAAAAAAAGTAGGTCTCCTTGATTTGACTAGAGGAGAATTAGGAACTCGAGGTTCGGGTACATTGCGAGTAAAAGAGGCAGAAGCTGCTCGGAAAAAAATGGGCGCAGTTGTAAGAGAAAACCTAAAAATGAAAGACGGTTTTTTTCAACATACTCAAGAGAATATGCTTAAAATCGCTAAAGTCATTCGAAAATATCAACCTGAAATTGTACTTGCTAATGCAATCGTTGATCGTCACCCTGATCATGGTCGAGCTGCAAAATTAACTTCTGATGCGTGCTTTATTGCAGGTTTAGTAAAAGTAAAAACCTACGATAAAAAGAAGTTACAAGAACGATGGCGACCAAAAGCGATCTATCATTATATTCAAGATTATACACTTGAACCAGATTTTGTTATAGATGTGACTGATTATATGGATGAGAAAATAGATTTAATCATGTGTTTTGAATCTCAGTTTTTTAATCCAAAATCTAAAGAACTAGAATCACCTATTTCGAGTAAAAGCTTTTTAGATTCAGTAAGAGCTAAGAGCAGCGTATATGGTAGAGTAGTTGGTGTAAATTTTGCAGAAGGATTTCAGTTGCCACGACCGATTGGAGTTCACGATTTATTCGATATTTTTTAAGAAGAATTGTAACTAACCAAAGCATCTAAGAGCTTGTTGGGATATTTTAATTGAAATAAACTTTTCTAACAAACTCTTACTAAGTAGTTAGCAGTCAATCGTCAATCGAATCAATTTTATTAGAGTATCAGGAATCTAAATAATAATCTCCTCATTAGTTTTGGCATAATTATAGTAATAGTATAAATACCCGTTTATAATTCTCCTCATTTTTTCTTCCCTCAATTTATTTGAAATTTTTCCCCTCTAAAAAGATATTAATTTTAGTCGAATTTATTTATTAGAAATTTGATTAAAAAATAATTTACTTGATTTATCAAGTATCAGTTTTTATTATTTTATTGTTAACCATGAAAAATTTTTCAAGATGACTAGCTTAAAATCACTTATGGATCGAAGATCTACTCAAGTATTAGATCTCCGTGATATGAAAAATCTCAAAGGTGGAAGAGGTGCCGACAAGAACCATTCTAAGAACGGAAATGGAGGCGGAGGATGCCCTCCGGACTTAGATGAAGATTAAAGGTGGAAACCAATGATCCATAAAGAATGCCACCTTACTTGTAAGGTGGCATTTTCTTTGCAACCTACTAAGCGAAAAGAAAACAACCATAATTATTATGTATAGTTTTCTTAATTATTCCTTAGGGGAAAATGCCTCTAAAAAAATCATGCACATCACTTATGAATTTATCCCAAAAGATCATTTTTTTTATTTTCCTATTTAGTTTTTTTATAGGTACTAATCCAATGAATGCTAATTCTTTGGATAGTTTAGAAAATGTGTTACGTTCTAAAATTACGGGTAATAATGTTGATGAACAGTTGGATGCATATTTTGAATTAGGAAAAGAGTATCTCTTACATAAAGAGACAGACAAAGCTTTAGATTATTTACTCGCCGCAGAATCACTTGCCGAAAAACTCAAAAAATACGAACTAAGATTAGAGATAGTTTATAAATTAGGAGTATGCTATAATGCTCAACATGATTATGATAAAGCTATTGAAGTGTTGACTCAGTTAATAAAAGATTTAACTGGAACAAATGGAAAAGAACTAGGGGATGCCTGCTATAGATTGGCAAAAGTATATCAAGTAAAAGGAAATAATGAATTAGCATTTGATTATCATTTTAGAGCTTTGCAAATTAGAGAAGAGCAAGGTGATAGAAAAGGTATTGCACGCTCTCATTACCAAGTTGGAGGAATTCATTTTTTTCAAGGGAATTATCATAAGTCTATTGAGTACTATGAAAAGTGTTTGAAAATAGCAAAGGAGATAAATTCGGAGGTATTAGAATTGTCATGTTATGGAGCTATTGGTGGTGCATACTCTCGATTAGGTGATGTAGATCTTTCCTTAGAATATAACATGAAAGCTTATGAAATAACTATTGCTTCTAATCGAAAATCAGGCTTAGCATATATCTCATTTAACTTGGGAGATAATTACCAAACGCTTGGTGATGTAGATAAAGCTTTAAAATATTTCAACCAAGCTCATAAATTATATATTGAATCTAATGACCGTTGGGGACAAATTGGGAGTAACAAATCCATTGGTGAAATTCATATCACAAAAGGAAATAATAAAGAAGGATTAGAGTATTTAAATAAAAGTTTGGAGATTGCTCAGAGCCTCGGTGCTCGTCCACGTTTGTTGGATGTCTATAAATCCTTTGCTAGGAATCTTGAAGATATGGGCGATTACAAAAAAGCTAACTGGTACTATAAAGAATTTTTATCGCTAAAAGATTCCTTAGTCAATGAGGCTACTTTGCAAAAAATGTCTGATACAAAAATGCAATACGAGATTTCTAGTAAAGAAAAAGCAATACAAAAAAGAGATACTCAGTTGCAAGAAACTTATAGAAATTTTTTGATTGTTGGTTTATTGTTTTTGTTGGTTTTTCTTTATTTGATGTATGCTAAATATAAAACTCAAGCAAAGAACAATGAACTACAACGAGAACAAAATCAGAAAATACGACAACAAAATGACCAGTTGGAGGAAGCTCATTTGATTCAAATGGAAACCAACCAATTATTAAAAACTCAAAATGAACAGAGCCTTGTTCAGAATGAAAAATTAGAACGTAAAAACGAAGAACTTAAAAGATTTGCATATATCGCATCACATGATTTAAAAGAACCACTTAGAAATATTGGCTCTTTTGCTACTTTATTAAAGCGAAGATTCAAAGGTCAACTTGGAAGTGATGCGGATGAATATATTGATTTCATTACTACTAATGTAAGTAGAATGTATGATTTGTTACATGAAGTTTTGATGTACTCTAAACTTGAAAATGAAGAAATTATTCATGATTGGGTTTCTATTAATGAAATTGTTCAAACAGTTAGAGAAACTTTAAGAGGAAAAATCATGGAGCAAAATGTGCAATTTAAAGTTGCTAATTTACCTGAGGTGCAAGGTCATCGTTCTCATCTATTACAGTTATTTCAAAATCTAGTCAGCAATAGTATTAAGTATAATCAAAAAGAAAATCCTTTAGTTGAAGTTGGTATCAAGGAGAATTTCGAAGGTCATGATTTAGTTTATTTTGTAAAAGATAATGGGATTGGAATTGATATGGAATTCAAAGAAAGAGTTTTTGAAATCTTTAAAAGACTACATGGCAAAGATGAGTTTGAAGGAACTGGAGTTGGTTTAGCAATTTGTAAAAAGATTGTTATGCAAAACAATGGAGACATTTGGGTGGAGTCTGAAATTGGAAAAGGTTCGACTTTTTATTTTACACTAAATATAAATACTAAAATGGCTGAAGCAAATTCTGCTGATGCTGAGATGTTCGTGGAAGGTGTTAACTTTAATTGATAATTGAAGTTAGATAAAGTTTTAAATCTTCTTCAAAAAGGATTGAAATCTAAAACCTAAAATGCTTCCACTTTTTTAGAACTTACGTGAAAGTATTGTTATGTAGATAAGGCGTTGCCCTTATCCTATTACTTTGAGCCTTTCAGGCTCTTTTTTTTAGAAAAAATATTACGTTTAAAAACTGCCCTGAATGAGCAAAAGCTTTTTTTTAGAAAATAATAAATTAGAAGTATTTAGTCTCTTCTGTAATTTCAACTACTAAAAACTTATCTATAACCTCTCATAATATCTTATTCGTTTTTTACTAATCTACAATTTTGCGTTTCCGCAGAACACTTCTTTTTTTTTATTTAAATATTCTTCTGGTTTGTATTATCATTGCATCCTCTTATGTCAATGTGATTGACATGAATTTTAATATGGAAAATACCAGAAAAATAAGATGCTTTTCAACTCAATTGATTTTGCGATCTTCTTACCAATAATATTTTTACTGTATTGGTATATCGTAAATGAAAATATAAAACAACAGAATATTTTAATAGTAGTTGCCAGCTATCTATTCTACAGTTGGTGGGATTGGAAATTTTTATCACTAATAATATTGAGTACGCTTGTTGACTTTTCGATAGGCAAAAAATTAAAACAAGAAGAAGATCAACGAAAGAGAAAAATATTACTTTGGGTAAGTATTTTAGTCAACCTTGGAATACTTGGTTTTTTCAAATATTACAATTTTTTCCTTGATAATTTTATAACAGCTTTTTCATTTTTAGGAATGGAAATAAAAGCGAACTCATTAGATCTAATCTTACCTGTTGGAATAAGTTTTTACACTTTCCAAACTATGAGTTATACGATAGATGTGTACAAGCGAAAATTTGAACCTACAAATGATATCATCGCTTTTGCAGCATTTGTAAGTTTCTTTCCTCAATTAGTTGCGGGCCCAATAGAAAGAGCGACCAATTTATTGCCTCAGTTTTACATCAAACGAAAATTTGATTATGTAAAAGCAGTAGATGGATTAAGACAAATACTTTGGGGATTATTTAAAAAAATAGTTATCGCAGATAACTGCGCAGAATTAGCCAATCAAATATTTAATAACTCCGCAGACGCAAATGGAAGTTCATTAGTCTTAGGTGCAATATTTTTTGCATTTCAAATCTATGGAGATTTTTCAGGTTATTCTGACATCGCAATTGGTACAGCAAGATTATTTGGATTTAATTTAAAACAAAACTTCGCCTTCCCATATTTCTCAAGAGACATTGCCGAATTTTGGAGACGTTGGCATATTTCACTTTCCACTTGGTTTAAAGATTACCTATACATTCCCTTAGGTGGAAGTCGGGTAGGACTTTCGAAAAAAATAAGAAACACTTTTATTATTTTTATTGTAAGTGGATTGTGGCATGGAGCAAATTGGACATTTATAATTTGGGGATTATTGAATGCTTTATATTTTTTACCATTATTGATTTCAGGAAATAATCGAAAAAATTTAAACATAGTTGGATCATCTAAATCACTTCCAACAGTTTACGAACTGCTTCAAATATTGAAGACTTTTTGCTTAACAGTTTTTGCTTGGATATTTTTTAGAGCAGAAAATATTAATCATGCTTTTGAAATCATTGATACAATTTTTTCAAAAACATTATTTATTTCAAAGATGTCAGATTTTTCAGGTACGTCAATGTCACCTAATAAAATGATTCAACTATTGTTACTATTTATTATAGTCGAGTGGATGGGAAGAGAAGGAAAATTTGCAATAGAAAAAATAAAATTACCACGTTACGGGCGATGGTGTGTATATCTTATTATAGGTGTATTGATTTTTTGGATTGGAAATTTTAATGAAACAGAATTTATTTATTTCGCTTTTTAGTCATGATAAGATTTATAAAACTTACCACGTTATATGTAGTCCTACTATTTTTATCAATCTATTTGATATTAAGTATCAGCTCAGGAATTGTACAATCAAGAGGATTTGAAAATCATGAGACAGAAAGTAATTTGTTGGTGATGAATGACTATGAAAAATTTGACCTGCTTTTTATGGGCATTTCTCATGCGAGAAATTTTTCAAGACATAAAAATCATTTACGGTTAGAAAATATTTTAGAAAAAAAAATAATCAATATAGGTCAAGGTGGAGGAGTCTGTGGCGTTAATGAACAATTATTTTACCTCGATTATTTTTATTATAAAAAAAATAAAGCATCAACTTTAGTTTATATTATTTCACCGCCATTATTTTTTTCAGAAACATTACCGCTGGCATCTAATACATTTAGATACGAACCTTTTGAACTTAGTTTTCTTTTTAGATATTTATTTTTTGAATCAGAAAATAAATCGGAAAGAATAACAACATATTTACAAACTAAAGTCAAAAAACCTTGGTACAATCATCATCCAAAATCGTTAGAAACTAAAGAAGAAAAACTAGAACGTATCGATACTTCAATAATAAATGAAGGCTTAAAAATGGTATATGATGATGAGATGGCATTGACTCGTTTTAATCAAAGTGCGGAAAAAATTAAAGAGACGATTCATTTAGCTTTGACAAATAATACGGATGTGGTATTGATAATTCCACCTGCCTTATTTGGGAAATGGAAAGGTCATGATGATGTTGAAAAGTTTGCAAAGGAAATGCAAAAATTAGATAACGTAGATTTTTATGATTTTTCAGAATCTATTTTATCGGCAAAATATTATTACGATCATCATCACTTGAATACAAATGGAATTACTTATTTTACTGAAAATTATTTGATTCCTATTTTTAATAAAAAATAAAAAAGATGCTAAGTAACGATAAAATAATAAGTCAGTTTTTTGGGGGAGATTATTTTGTTCTCAGTTTTTCTTAAAAAGAAGGAGTATTGTTGATACTATGACTGATTTTTAAGGAAAAATGAGTGCAAAAGAATCCGCCCAAATGACGGAGTTATTGTTTTATCGTTACTTAGTCAAGTGGTTAAATGTAAATGATATTCAAAAAAAGATAACAATACTTTTACAAAAAAAAAATAGTTGCGAATTAATGTAACTGATTTAATTTTAAACAGACTCAACACAAACAAAGACCTAACAATATTATGAAAAGATTAGAATTATTTGAGTTCGAAGATTTCGATTGGTTGCCTAGTATCATTCGAAGTGGAGTGACCAATCTCATTATAGTTTTGCATAACGCAATGGGAACTTCTAAGGTGATTTCAAAATTGATTTTGGAAGTAAATAAAAAAAGCAACTTCAATCAAATTATAGATTTAGGTTCTGGCTCAGGAGGTCCAATGATTGATGTGATTAATGAGATCAATGAAAGCGATGAGCATAAAAAAATGAATTTGATTTTAACGGATTACTATCCAAGTCCAACTGTAATCGAAAAAATAAATAATGGAGATTTTCCAAACGTCAGCTATCAAATTTCCTCATTAGATGCGACCAATATAGCCAACGCTCCAAAAGGATTAAAAACAATGGTAGCTAGTTTTCATCACATGAAACCTGCCACCGCAGAGAAAATACTTCACTCTGCACAAAGCAATAATCAACCGATTCTTATTTATGAGATCGCCAAGAATACGATACCAACTATCCTATGGTGGTTGCTTTTACCTTTCTCATTATTGGTACTTGTTTTAATGTGTTTGATATTGACATTGTTTGTTCGACCGCTCACTTTTAAGCAATTATTATTTACCTATTTAATTCCAATTATTCCTATCGTTTATGCGTGGGATGGACAAGCGTCTATTATGCGTACTTATACATTTAAAGATGTTGAAAGTATTTTGGATGGAATAAAAAAAGAAGGTTATCATTGGGAAGTCAATGATGCGATAAAAGAGGATGGGAAAAAAATGGGATATTATATTATGGGATACCCAGAGAAAATGACATAGACTTTTTCTCTGTGCAACTTTGTGAAACGACCTTGTAAGTTGTTTCACAAAACTGCACAGAGATATTCAATTCTTTAAGGATTAGTCCAATAATCAACTACAAATACTTTTTCTATATGCGGTTCTAAGCTCGCCACAAATGCTTGATGCGCAGGGTGCGGTGCATAAATAGAATCTCTATCTTCCTCCGATTCAAACGTTACTAAATAGCAATGTGTAAAATCCTGATCAAGATTTTCAGGACTATGATTGAGTCCCCATTCAAAATCTTTGATTACAGGAATGGCTTTTGGTAAAGCAATAAAGGCTTCATTTATTTTATTGACATCTGCTTCGCTTGCATCATTTTTAAATTTAAAAATAACAGAGTGACGAAGTAACTTTTCTTTTTTCTCTGACTTTTTCATTGTAGTTTCTTTTTGTTCTCCTTTTTGAGTTGGTGCATTATTGGAATCACATGATAGGAAGGAAAGACTTATAAAAAATAAAATAAAGAATACTTGTTTTGTTTGGCTAGTCATTTTTTTTGTTTTAAATGTTTTGCAATATTGATTAAATTTGATTTCCTACTTTCCGAAATTTAAAAATAAAATCATGAAATTATTTATTCAATTATTCGGCGGAATAGCAATCCTTATTGGCATATTTATAATTATCAGTCCTGAAACTATTCTCGGTTGGGCAGATGAAAATAAAGATGATACTGCACTTTATATTTCAGCCATAGTTGCAAGATTAATTCTAGGAATCATTTTTATCTTAGCTGCAAAGGAATCAAAATTTCCTTTAGTAATTAAAATTTTAGGATTTTTATTTATAGTGGCGGCTGTCATTTTTGTAATTATGGGACAAGAGAATTTCCAACATCTACTGACGACTATTATGACGGAACTTAAACCTTATTCATCTATTAGTGGAGTGTTGAGTGTTGTGTTTGGTGGGTTTCTTATTTATGGATTTGGGGGCAGTAAGTCAGAGATGATAATTGAAAATTGAAAATGAAAAATTGATAATTGTTTTCTAACCTATTTTTTTAACACATAGTCACATAGAACATATAGGTTTTCTTTTTTTTTTTTGAAATCAAAAATATTTTTTTT
>JALZVK010000230.1 GCA_023301005.1 Saprospiraceae bacterium
ATACTCACTACCCGTTGGGGTAGCTCCGTTTTTTATACCTCGATTAAACAAAAAATAGCCTCGGTCAAAATACCTGATTACTTATGTCCAAGTACTTAAGTAGTTAGACAAAAATTATAAAAGAAAGACGATGAAAAGAAAATTAATCATATTCGATATTGATGGCACCTTATTGTATTCCAATAAAATAGATAGTCAATGTTTTGCAGATACTTATGAGAAGGTGTATAAAAAACCATTTCCAACAATAGATTGGACGAAGTATCCACATGTAACAGATGATACTATTTTCAAAACAGTTATCCAAGAGCAATTTGGTCGAGTTGCTAGTTTTGAGGAAATGGATGCGTTTAGAAATGAATTTGTAGAATTGATAAAACAAAAAAGAATAGAAACTCCTAATAAATTTAAAGCAATTAAAAATTCTAGAAAAATAATTGAACTTTTAGTAGCAGATGATAGTTATAAGGTAGGAATTGCGACAGGAGGTTGGCGAAAACCTGCCATGGTTAAATTGAATCATATCGGAATTCTAACAAAGCAATTACATATGAGTTTTGCAGATGGTAATCCAACAAGAGAAGATATTATCAATGGCGTATTTCAACAAACAAATGCATTGGATTTAGAGTTTGAAAAAGTAGTTTATGTTGGAGATGCAGTATGGGACGTAACGACGACTCGTAATATGAATTTACCATTTATAGGAGTACGGCGAGAAGGCGACTTCGAAGTATTAAGAAAAATAGGAGCAGAAACGATAATATCTGATTACTCAGATATCGATATATTTAAACGGGCGATAGAAGAAGCGAGGGTACCGCAAACGATGATGACATAATTTTTACAAAAAAAGATTTTAAAACCTTGTTTAAAATAAAAACGTTAGTATCTTTGCATCGCTTTTGAAAGAAAGCATCAATTAAAGGTTGATTGGTTAGCTCAGTTGGTAGAGCACTTGACTTTTAATCAAGGGGTCCTGGGTTCGAACCCCAGACCAGTCACAAATAAAAATCCTCGTCAGTTTACTGGTGGGGATTTTTTGGTTTAACAACGATAAAAAAATAAGTATATCTCTTATACTCTTAAAACGCATCATACAAATCCTTCATCAAATCCTCCTCTTCTTCCTCTACATAAAAGTCCATAATGTCCTCAAACGAAGCATAAAAAATACATACACCAATAGGAATAGTATAGAGAATACCAATGCCAAAAAATAATACACCAGCCATAGAAACTAGACCTACCAAAAAATAGAATATTGCAAAAGTGCCCCAACTTTTACTTACAATTTTTCTACTTGTCTCCATGGCTTCCCATGCAGATAATTGATAGAACACAACTAGGAGAGGAGCATAAATCCACGAAATAGCAAGATAAACTATTGGTATGGATAGCATTAAATACCAAGATTTGAAATTAGGAAAGCTATGAATCTCCAATGGATATTTTTGCCACTCTTCAAACCATTTTAGAATAAGTTCAAAATCAGAGGTAAGTAAAACAGGTGCTAAGATTAATAGATAAACTGCATACTCAATTAGAGTGATTAGTATAAGAGGAACCGCATGTTGGATGCCTTTCCAAAATTGGTCGAAATCTACTTCTTTTGAAGTGCTAATATTACGAGCTACTATATGAGCACCAATCATTAATATAGGACTGACGAATATACGATTTACATAATCTCCAACAGATGGGATTCGCCCGACTATCGCAGTTATCAACATAAATAGAAGAAAGAAAAAAATATAACTCGTAGCATATTGGTTACAGATATAAATTCCTCGTTCAAAGTATTTTGAAAACTTGAATTTAAAATCATTCGGGTTATTTTCAATAAGGTCGATTATATCTTCTTGCTCTTTCATTATTTTCTTTTTTGCCTAACTTTTGTTTTCTAATGCTTTGATAAATATGCTCTACGTTTTCAAATTTAATAAAAGAAATCGAATAAAGCGCGAAGCGATGCTTTACTTAATATTCTGTTCAAAAAATGGAATGTTTTCCCATTTTGGGAATAGTTGATTTTGTTTTTTTTTATTAAAAAGCTGATTATCAATTGGTTATAATTATGGCATCATGTTTATTACATTAAAGGCATAAATGGTGTCATGCCTTTTAGTTTTTTAAAAATTTGATAGAGAGAGTTTACTCAGGACAGCGTAATATTATAAAATATGCTGTCCTATTTTTTTTTTTAAACATGTAATTGATTGATTTACCCTTCATTTTAAGTTTACTAGTTGATAAAAATTTGATACTTAGTTTATCAGAGATATTATATTCTAAGGCTTTACTAACACACGCACACTAACACACACACAATTTATTATTAAGTAAACTCATTAGAGATAAGTAAAAAAATCACTTAAAAAATAAGCTACTCTTCTTTATTGAAGTTGTGGCTTATTTTATGAAAATAAAAAAGCGATTGATTCAGAGAATCAATCGCTTTTCTATTTTTAATTTCTTAATAGAAATTATTTCGTCACAACAATTTTTTCATTCAAAACTCCAGTCTCAGTTTGGATAGAAAGAATATACATTCCTTGACTCAAATTAGCTACAGACAATTCGTAGTTAGATGTACCTAATCCGAATGTTGTATTCACTTCTCTCATTTTCTGACCAGACAAATTATATAAATTAATTGTCGCATCAAATCCTTCATTAGTTTCGATATTGATATTTAATATCTCATCAGCACTTAATGGATTTGGAGAAATATTATGATTTAAAACTTCTTTAATATCGTTAGTTGAAACAGTACCACCAGTTGTAAATCTTCCAGTTTGCAAATCCGATACAGCACCACAAGCACTTCCTTCTTTAATTGCTTTTACTCTCCAAAAGTAACTAGTATTAGCATCAAAAATATCTTCAAATTCAACATAAGTTCCTGTTACAAATTTGAAAGAAGAAGGACTAAATCCAAAGTTAGAAGTTTTATCTACTTGTACAATATAACTAGTTGCACCAGGTACAGGATCCCAATCAAATCCAACAATATTATAAAGTGGTGTTGATTCTTGATTAATAGGGAAATTCAAAACAGGAGCATCCGTAAGAGGAGTGTTATCAAAATCATTTGCATTCTGTAATGCAGTTCTTTGATCTAAGTCATTGTTAATAGCATCAGTTTGACCTTGTGTAAAACTTGAAGAACACCCAATAAAGTATGCCATATAGTTATCCTCTTGTGGGTCAACTACAACACCTTGAGGATCCATAATCTGTGGAGTGAAGTTACAATTAGGCCAAGTAAAACCAAATAGATAATTAGGTTCAGTATCACATATTGCATCTCCTGCTGTCATACAGTTATTACCACTTACATTTTCTGTAGGAGTTCCGTTAGGAGAAAAAGCAGGTGCAGGATTTCCATGCGTTGCTTCCTCATAAGGCTCAAAGTCCCAACCCATAAATGGGTGAGGTAAACTAAAGAAGTGACCCAACTCATGAGTAACTGTTTCTACTGTTGCAGCACTAATTTGATCTCTCTGAAGAACTATCCAATCAAAACCACCTTGATAAAAACCTAAAGTATTTCCTATACCTCCTGCTGAAGGAATAACCCTCGCTATATATATATTGACAGCTGAAGCTACCTTATTACCAACCATAATAGCTTGAGCAAGAGGATTAGTACTTAGATTAGGATTATTATTAAGGGAAGTACTTTTGATGAGATTAAAATCATCATGTAAATAGAATTGAATATCTAATGGTAAGTAATCGTCATTTAATGCGCATAGCATTTCAAATACTTTCATAAGATCAACAGTACTAGTTCCGTCGTTATTCGCTAAAATATGAAACTGAAGAGGAACCCATCTGATATCCATTCGTACTTGAGCAGAATTAGAATTGGCAGCCAAAGCTCGATTATTAATTACTCTATTTTTAGCATCGGTTAGGGATTCATGAGAAGTTCCACACCAGCCATGATTTTGTGCTAACATATCGCTAGCAATAAATAATGACAGTAGGGCAACGCATAGTAAAATCTTTTTCATATTTATTTAAATTATGGTTTAGAAATTTATTTGTAAGTAGTAACGATAAAAGAATAAGTCTGTTCTTTAGATTATTTTTTTCTTATTACTAAAGTCGTTATGAAGTCAACTAAGACGTAGAAAGACAACATCTACATGTAAAATTAAAAAAAAAATAACTACCAAAGCTTTTAAATTTCGTCATATGGTTGACTACTGTAAATAAAAAGTTAAGTTGTTTTAAAATATTTATAAGTGAAAATTGAAAGCATAAATGTCCGAAAGAGAATTATACTTACAACTTATATCTAACCTTAGAACTTGTGATTTGTCAAAGAACTAAAAAAAATCTACTTTTGTAGCAAATTCTAATCAAACCCATCGGTTGGATGGTGTTTACTTTTTTATCAAAAATAAATCTTGTTAACAATGAGTAAAGTGACGGTTGTAGGTGCAGGAAATGTTGGTGCTACAGTTGCCAACGTACTTGCGCACAAAGACATCGTAAAAGAAGTAGTACTTCTTGACATTAAAGGCGACTTCGCCAAAGGAAAAGCCCTTGATACTTGGGAACAAGCACCTGTGGATTATTACAGTACTTACACTAGAGGTACTGACGATTACAAAGAAACTAAAGATTCTGACATTGTTGTCATTACAGCAGGTATTCCTCGTAAGCCTGGTATGAGTAGAGATGATTTAATTTCTACTAATGCAAAGATTGTTTCTTCGGTAACGAAGTCAATCATGAAGTATTCTAAAAATCCTATCATCATTGTGGTTTCTAATCCATTAGATGTAATGACTTATGCTGCTTTCAAAGCTTCTGGTCTTCCTGCAACAAAAGTTATGGGTATGGCTGGTATCTTAGATACTGCTCGTTACCGAGCATTTTTAGCAACTGAGTTAAATGTATCTCCTAAAGATTTACAAGCAGTATTGATGGGTGGTCATGGTGATACTATGGTTCCTCTTCCTCGTTACACTACAGTAGCTGGAATTCCTGTAACGGAATTAATTGAGAAAGATAAGTTAAAAGCTATCGTAGAAAGAACGAAAAAAGGTGGGGGAGAATTAGTGAAATTAATGGGAACTTCTGCTTGGTATGCGCCTGGTGCTGCTGCTGCTCAAATGGTAGAATCTATCATTAAAAATGAAAATCGAATCTTCCCTTGTTGTGTAAGATTGACAGGGCAGTACGGTTTGAAAAATATCTTCTTAGGTGTACCTGTACAATTGGGTAAAGATGGTATTACTCGAACTATCGAATTGAAATTGAATAAATCAGAAATGAAGTCATTACATAAATCTGCTGACCACGTAAAAGCAGTTATGAAGACTTTTGAAAAAATGAAAATTAAATAAATTTAATTTCTATTTTTTTAGTTTTAAAAATATAAAACTCGTTCCAATTTCATTGGAACGAGTTTTTTTTTATAGGAAATAGATAATTGAAAATGAAAAATTGAAAATTGCCTTCTAACTTGAATTGCCAATTGTAGCCTATCAAGATAAAATTAACAAGTCTAATAAATATTAACACCTATACACAAGAAGAAATACCATCGAAGCGTTTGCTCCAAATGAAAAATAATTTTCACGACAATTTTCAACTTTTATTCCTAAGTATTGTTATTAAATATTAATTTGTCGAACAATTAAAAATAGCGTTAGACAAGAGAAATGAGAAAATTACTAAAATCAAATTTTTAAAAAATATACGTTGAATGATTGCTGCAGATATTGACTTAACTGTACTCTCAGAGATGGCAACCAATTCGAATTCGAATTTGAAAGAAATTTCTGATGAGAAACCTGTTTTACTAGTCTTTTTAAGACATTTCGGATGTGTTTTTTGTAAAGAAGCAATGTCTGATTTAGCGAAGCTGAAAAAAGAAATTGTCGAGAAAAATTTTAAATTAGCTTTTGTTCACATGGCTGAACAAGAGTTAGCTCAAAAATATTTAGATGAACATGACTTAGGAGATTGCGTTCATATAAGTGATCCTGAGTGTAAATTTTATACAACATTTAGATTGACCAAAGGAAGCTTTTCCCAACTTTATGGATTGCAAACTTGGATTAGAGGTTTTTCGAAAGAAAACAAAATTCATAAATTTGAAAAAGCGAAACAATTAGGAGATTCTACTCAGATGCCCGGTATCTTTATTATTTATAAAGGAAATATCACAGAGCATTATATTCATAAATTTGCCGCTGACCGTCCTGACTATCATGCACTTTTAAATAGTTGTAGTCTAAAATAATTCTTCTCCTAGAAAGCACATATTTCATTTAATAATAAATACTTAACCAACCAATATGATAGGTTTCAGATTTGCCAATTATGTACCTAAAAATGAAGGGTCAATATTTGACCAATTACTAAAACTCTTTCAAGAGCTTTTGGTACATACTTCTGGTAATGTAAGCGAAGCATTAAGTTGGTTAACTGCGTTAGATAAGGAGTATAAATTGACCGATGAGAATTATGGAATTGCTGATTTCATAAAAGATTTAATTGATAAAGGATACATTCAAGATCCTTCTAATCAAGATGGAGGCGACTTGACGATTACTGCGAAGATGGAAGTTTCTATGCGTCAAAAAGCTCTCGATGATATTTTTGATCAAGTAAAAAAATCGAAGAGTGGTAAGCATAACACTAAACACACGGGCAAAGGTGATGAACATACTTCCGATATGCGTCCTTATGAGTTTGGTGATAATATTGAAAATATAGCAGTTTCGGAATCATTGCGTAATGCTCAAATCAATCATGGAATTGATGATTTTAAATTGATGCATGATGACTTAGAAGTAAGAGAAACTTATTACCAAAGTCAGATGAGTACGGTGTTGATGATTGATATTTCGCACTCGATGATTTTGTATGGAGAAGATAGAATCACGCCTGCCAAAAAAGTAGCAATGGGACTTGCCGAATTAATTACGACGAGATACCCAAAAGATACTTTAGATATTATTGTTTTTGGAAATGATGCTTGGCAGATAGAAATCAAAGATTTGCCTTACCTCGAAGTTGGACCTTATCATACGAATACGGTTGCAGGTATCGAATTGGCGATGGACTTATTGCGGAGAAGAAGAAATCCGAATAAGCAGATTTTTATGATTACAGATGGAAAACCTACCTGTATCAAAAAAGGAAAAAAATATTATAAAAATAGTTTTGGTTTGGATCGAAAAATTATTCGTCGAACTTTGAACCTCGCTGCTCGATGTCGAAAATTGGATATTCCAGTTACGACATTTATGATTGCACGAGATCCTTATTTGATGAATTTTGTAGATCAATTTACTAAGGCAAATAATGGAAAAGCTTTTTATAGTTCGCTACAAGGTTTAGGAGAATTTATTTTTATGGATTATAAAAATAATAAGAGGAAGAGGAAATGATTCTTTTCTATTTGCATTATCTATTTCTTAAAAACGAAAAAAATGAGAAAACTCGGATTGATAGGAGGAACATCATGGCATTCGACAATAGAATATTATAGATATATTAATCAACAGGTAAATGATCACTTCGGAGATAATACCAACCCTCCACTCTTGGTGTACACACTCAACCAATCATTAGTGCATCGCTTTCAAATAGAATCAAATTGGAATGGAATAGCAGACTTAATTATTGAAGCTGCAAAAAGTCTTGAACGAGCAGGAGCAGAGCAAGTAATGTTTTGTGCCAATACTCCACATAAGGTTTATGATATTGTAGCAGAGAAAATTGATATTCCAATTCTACATATAGCTGATGCTACAGCGGAAGCGATTAAATCAAAAAATATAAATAAGGTTTGTTTTTTAGGTACGAAATATTCCATGATGGAAGATTTTGTAACTCAAAGAATTGCCAAGAATCATATCGAAGTATTTACTCCTCAAACCAATACTACTATTGATGAATTACATCGTATCATTCAAAAAGAATTGACTTATGGAAAAATTGTTCCTGAGTCAAAAAGCTATGTTATAGATGTAATCCAATCATTAGTGGAGAAGGGCGCACAAGGTGTGGTGTTAGGATGTACAGAGTTTCCATTGATGATAAAAGAAGATGATTTGCAAATTCCAATTTTTAATACAACTGAAATACATGCAAAAGCTGGTGTGAGTTTTATTTTAAATAAATAGAAAGAAGTTATTAATAACTGATGTTACGCAAATATTTAAAGCCCTCTGACTCAACTTTTTTCCTTGATGAAAAAAGTTGCAAAAAAATCAAGACTTAATTTTGAAAGTCAA
>JALZVK010000231.1 GCA_023301005.1 Saprospiraceae bacterium
GACCAAACCATTTATAACATTACTTTTACGGCTAAGCAAGATGGACGATTAAGCGACTTTTTAAATATCAATTCTAGTCAGATTCGTTCGGAAGCTTATATAGAAAATAAAGATGGTTTTGATTTTAAAAGTATTGAACTGAATTTTGAAGATGCGACTTCAATCTCTTCTGACGTTTCCATTTTTCCAAATCCGTTTTCCGAAAAAACAACTTTGACTTTTTCTTTAGAAAAAGAACAAAGTGTGTCGATTCAAATTTTTGATATCAATGGTCGACTGATTATTTCCCAACAATCAACTGGAAGTGTAGGAGAAAATCAATTTGAAATACTTCAAGCAGATTTACCAATTAGTGGAATTTACTTTTATCGAATTAATTCTGAGAATAGGATTTTGACGGGGCGATTGGTATTGAAATAATATTTGCAAAAAAGGTATCTATGGCACGGTTGAAAACCGTGCTATGGTAATTTTACAAATATTAATTTTCCATTTTTAATTTTCAATTGTAACTCTTTGATATTCCTATATTTTTAGTTTAAATTTGCACTTCGATAATAAATAAAATATACAATGAATAATAACATATTAGACAACGACCTAACCCCAAAAAGCAAATTCAATCCAAAATTTGCAATAGTTGCAATAATGATAGTGGTAGCTGCAGCAAGTAGATTTATGCCTCATCCTCCTAATTTCACACCTATTGGTGGAATGGCATTATTTGGAGCTGCATATTTTGCTAAGAAATATTGGGCTTTTATCATTCCATTTATAGCATTATTTATAAGTGATCTTATCTTGAATAATGTAGTATATGCTGCATACTATGATGGATTTACATTAATGCCTGGCTTTATGTTTTGGACTTACGGAGCGATGTTTTTAATTGTTTTATTAGGAACTCAATTATTAAAAAAAGTAAATATCCTTAATGTGGTAGGTACAAGTGTTGCCGCTTCATTGGTTTTCTTTTTAGTGACTAATTTTGGAAGTTGGTTTATTGACCCAGCTAATTTATATGCTGATAATATCGCAGGTGTAGGAACAGCTTTGGCGGCGGGATTACCTTACTTTTGGAATACATTGGCGGGTAACTTAGTTTATGCAGGAGTTATGTTTGGTAGCTATGAAATGATGAAAAATGCATATCCACATTTGACTTTGAAAAATGCTTAATCTTCGATTAAGTTTATTTTTATAAATAAAAAAGAGGATTGGTTCTGATGAATCAATCCTCTTTTTTTGTAATGTTTTTTAAAAATTTTATAACTCCTCTATTTTATCCAAATACTTCTCCGCTTGTTTTAAAATCTCATTCTTTTTATTTTCATCCATTTTATTCCACAACCGATAAGCCATTCCTATACGAGGATTCTTTTCTAACTTATCTCGATGTAGATCATAGAAGTGCCAGTAAAAACTATTAAACGGACATGCCCGTTCTCCTACTTTTTCTTTTTTGTTATAAAAACAAGTTTTACAATAATGACTCATTTTGTCCATATAATTAGCGGAACTGACATAAGGTTTTGTTCCTACTATACCACCATCTGCAAACTGCGACATACCACGAGTATTTGTAATTTCCACCCACTCTATCGCATCAATGTATATTCCTAAATACCATTCATCTAATTCATCTGGAGAAATTCCTGCGAGCAATGCGAAGTTTCCAGTTACCATCAATCTCTGAATATGATGTGCATACGCATAGTCCAATGATTGTTGTACGGCATGTCGAACACAATTCATTTTTGTATTTCCAGTCCAAAAATAATCAGGTAATTTTCTATCATGATTCAGATAATTCAAAGTTGCAAATTCAGGCATCTTCGCCCAATACACTCCTCGCATATATTCTCTCCATCCAATAATTTGTCGAACAAATCCTTCTATTTGAGCAATTGAAATAGTGTCTTTATTTTTCTCCCAATGTGCAATAGCTACTTGTACCACTTCTAGCGGAGACAACATTTTTATATTTATACTAAAAGATAATCGCGAATGATATAGCGACCAATAATGCGGAGTCATCGCATCTTGATAAGTTCCAAAAAGTGGCAAACATTCTTTTATAAAAAAATCTAAAAGTCTTAACGATTCCTTTCTATCACTAGGCCATATAAAATTTGTAGGAGCAATGTTACCAATCGTTTTGATTTTGTTATCAAGGATGCGTTGGTAAGTTTTGGTTACATCTTTTTCAAAAACTAATGGTTGAATCGGAACATGATCTTTGGGTAATTTCTTTCTATTTTCTTTGTCGTAATTCCACTTACCTGTAAGTGGTTTGTCACCATCCATCATCAAGCCATATTTCCTTCGCATACTTCGATAAAAGGATTCCATGAGATAAGTCTTTTTCCCCTCAAAGAAATCTCTCAACTCATAACGAGTACTCATAAAGTGTTCTGAATCAACTACTTGTGATGATATTTTCAAGTTTTCACAAAACGTTTTTAATTGCTCATCCAACCGATATTCATCTGGCAGTTGATATTCGAAATGTTCAATATTGTTTTTATCTATAAGATATTTTAAATTTTCAACAATACTTTTACGGTTTTCTTTTTCTCCTAATTTGTAATAAATCACTTCGTGATTTTTCGATTTTAAATGAGTTGCAAAACTTTCCATTGCTTCAAAAAAAGCAACTACCTTTTGAATATGATGTGCAACGTAATCTGTTTCTTGTCGCAACTCCATCAAAACATAGATGACATTTTTTTCTTTTTTCTTAAACCATGAATGTTGCTCATTCAATTGGTCTCCAAGTATTAATCGTAGTGTTTTTTTCATAAATTAAAAATCAGTTATTTCTTTACTCTTTTTATTTTTTTAGAAGGAACGACATGCTTGTACAAAATCCTTTTTCCTTCTTTTCGGACTTCACCATCATTCCGATGACTCCATATTTTTTCTCTAGCTGTTCTAGCTGTTTGTTCCAAATCAATAATTGGATGAGGATAATCTTTGCCCAATTCAGTATGATAAAATTGTTGTTCCATCAATGTCATTTGCCAAGGTTCATGAATAAATCCAACAGGAACATTTTTTAATTCAGGAATCCAAGTTTTGATAAAAACACCATTCGGATCATGATCTTTAGATTGCTTAATTGGATTATACATTCGAATCGTATTGATACCAATTACGCCTGCTTGCATTTGAAATTGTGGGTAATGTATCCCAGGTTCAAAATCTAAAAACAACTGCGCTAACCAAGTCGATCCTTCCTTCCAATGTTGCCAAAGATTTTGAGTCAAAAAAGAAACTAACATCGCTCGCATTCTAAAATTGATATAACCAGTCGTAATCAAACATCGCATACAAGCATCAATTAAAGGGAAACCTGTCTTTCCATTTTTCCATGCTTCAAAGTGATCTTGATTTACATTTCTTACTAAAGAATTATAACCTCGATTTAAATTTTCAAATTCCATTCTATCTTCCATTTCAAATTTCTGAATGAAATGACAATGCCAATGTAAGCGAGAAATGAAATTGGTATAATTACGTTTGTATTGTTGAGTCGCTCTAATTTTTTTAGCAGTTTGATATATTTGCCGTAGACTTAAATTTCCCCAAGTGATGTAAGGAGACAGACGACTACAACCTTTTCGACTTTCGAGAGGTTTGGAAATATGTCGACTATAATTTTGAATTCTATTTTTAAAAAAATCATTCATGTATCGTATCGCGATACTCGTTCCTCCTTTTTGGAAATTAGAATGAGGCGTTTGCCAAATTGTAGGAATTTCTTTTCCAAAATCATCTTTCTTAAAAATAGAATTTAGATTAATTTCATCTACGGGAATGTATTGTTGAAAATCAGGTTCAGCGCATGGCGCTTCCATATTTTTTTTCCATAACTCGTTCCAATCAAATCTATTTCTTAATCCTCTTACAACTGCATTGGTAGGAGATTCTTTCCATTCGATATGATGTTGTTGACAAAACGCTTGAACATTTTTATCTCTTTGATAAGTTACTTGAATTCCAGTTTCCTCATGAGAATAAATTTTTTGAATGGTAAATTGTTCTTGTATTTTATTTAAAACATCAACAACTTCATTATGAAAAATATAAACTTCAGTTTTATATTTTTTTAAATAAAAATTCAAATCCTGTAAGGATTCCCAAACGAATCTCCAATGTCTATCATCATATTCAGGTGCTGCAATCACAGATGGTTCGAATACATATAGCATTAGAAAAGGTGTCCTCTCCTCTATCGCCAACTTTAATGGTAGATGATCTGATAATCGTAAATCTCGTTTGTACCAAAGAATATTTATAGATTGCATGCAAGTAAGACTAATCTAAAAAAAAATGATTTATAAAATTAATTCCAAAGAGCAGATTAGTCTTTCGGCATCATCGGAATAAACGAAGATGTCTTACGAATGTACTCCGCATATTTAGGTTTTGATTTTTTTAATTTAACTTCCAACATCGCCACTCCTGATATTTTCACTAAAAACAATGTCATTACAATTGGACAAAAAACATACATCCATCCCCAAGGATGAGATAAGGTGTAAATAAAAAATCCCCACCAAACCATCGAGTCGCCAAAGTAATTAGGATGTCGAGTATATTTCCAAAGTCCTTTGTTCATGACTTTTCCTTTGTTAGATTTATCTTTTTTGAATTGCATTAATTGCCAATCGCCAACTGCTTCGAAGAACAAACCAATCGCCCAAAATGCAATACCTATATATTCGAAAATTCCCATTTCTGCTTTGATACTAAAACTCGGAAGAAAGACCGCTGAGATAATCCAAAGCAAAAATCCTTGCAATGCAAAGACTCTGATATATGATAACCACCACCAATCTTTTCCATTATCTTTTCGCCATTGGGCATATCTATAATCTTCTCCATTACCTAAATTTCGATACGCTAAAAATGCAGCTAACCGAACTCCCCAAATGGTAATCATCCCCAAAAATATTTGGGCTCGCAAATCCATTTCTCCCAATATATTACTGTAGGCATAAAACCATGCAATCATAACAAAACCAAATCCCCAAAATATATCAATAATACTCGCATCTTTGATCAAAAGACTGACTAACCATAATAGTGTCAATACTCCCATCAATAATCCTATACCAGATTGAAAGGTGGAATGAAATGAATTATTCCATAGAAATGCTCCTAATGATACGATAAGTAGGAGAATAAAAAGTCGAATGAGTTTAGCTTTATCCATGTTTGATTTTTCGTTAGTAAGTACTTAAATAAGTATTGCTATTTAACCTATAAAAGGTATAAATGAGTAACAGTATTAGAATGAAAATTGTTTGAAGTAGAAAAGAATATGAAGAAATTATAGGCTGGTAGGAATTTAAAGAACATAAACTAAAAGGGAAATATTACTTCGTAATATTTCCCTTTTTTTTATTTTTACAAATGAATTATTCTAAAGCTATATTCCTACTATTTACATTTCTTTCTTTTTCCATTTTTTGCTCTGCTCAAAATCTAATTCCTAATCCAAGTTTGGAAGATGAAAATATTTGTCATTTTTATAAAGAGAATTGCGCTCCTAGAGCTTGGCGTTCCAACTCATTAAAAGCATTTTTATATTTTGATTATAAAATTTCAGGAGTAAGGAAAGAAGCGGTTAAACCTGCTGATGGCACTCGTTGTATTTCGCTTAGAGTTTTCAATCATGCAAGAGCGGAGAATAGATCGTATGCTCAAACTCCTTTTCTTTGTCAATTGGAAAAAGGGAAAAAATACAAACTTCAATTTCAGGTTTTAAGTCAACATTATTATTTAAAACAATTGGAAGTTTTATTGCTCGAAACTATTTTTATTACTAAAGACAATGAAGGACTTTTTGATACGCAACCTCAAATTCAATTTGATTTTGATAAACCACTTCCTATCAATGAATGGGTGACTTTAGAAAAAGAATTTGTAGCAACTGGAAATGAAGTGGGTATGATGATTGGAAATTTTAATAGAGATGAGGAAACTGAAATTACATATCTAAGAAAAAAGAAAAGGAAATTTAGGCCGCCTAATAGAACTTATTATTACTTCGATAATTTTTCATTGACTGCAATTGATTCTTTAGAAATGGATTGCGACCTCGAAAGAAATCGAACATTTATTTATGCGGACTCTGTTAGGCATTTGATTAAAATTCCTCCACAATCGGTTCAGATTATTCCTGAATTTGTTCCTATAGTTGAGGAAGTGAAAGCATCTCCTCCATCTACTCCTGAACCAAAGCCTAAAGAAGAAGTCAAGTTTATTCCATTGAAAAAGTTTATCTTACCTAATATTCTATTTGCAACAAATAGTGAAAGATTACTTCCAGTTTCTTATAATTCATTGGATGAATTAATCGTTTATTTAAAAGAAAATAAATACGACAAAATCCAAATTACAGGTCATACTGATAATGTTGGAAAATCTTACGCTAACCAAATCCTCTCCGAAAACCGAGCAAAGTCCGTTGCTAATTATTTGATTACCAATGGAATACATATTTCTAGAATCCTAACAAATGGTAAAGGGGAAACTCAACCGATCTCTACAAATGAAACGGAAGAAGGAAGGCGAGGGAATCGAAGGGTTGAATTTGAGATAATTAAGTAATACAAATATTCATGAAACATAATTTTACAATAATCATTTTTCTATTTTTTTCCATTTCACTTTTGGGACAAAACCTAGTTCCCAATTCTGATTTTGAAAAATACAATCGACGCCCTGCGGCGATGCTTGATGACGGTATCGAATTTACTCGTACTGTTCCAGGATGGTTATCGCCTAATCGAGCTTCCTCTGATTTTATCACTTCTCGTTTTCGGTCTTCTAAGGTGGAAGTGATTCCTCCGCACTCAGGTGAGAACATGGTTGGCGTTGTCGTTCAAGGTGCGCATTGGGCGGAATATACTTCTGCCAAATTAAAGCAACCTCTCGAAGTAGGAAAAAAGTATTATGTAGAATTTTGGATTTCTGCACCGCCATTTTACAACAAGATAAATACGGGCACTCCGTTACTCAATGATCACTTTGGAATCTTGTTTGATAAGCGATTATATTTTACCAATACAAAAATAATTGAAAAGCGTCCTCAAATCATTGCTGCGCCAAATGAACGACTAGAACCAAAAGTTTGGAAGAAGATAAATGGAACATTTACAGCGACTCAAGCTGCTACACATATTTATGTAGGACAATTTTTAAATAAAAATAATCCTGAAAATATATTAGAATGCTACTTTTTTATTGATGATGTTTTTGTTGAGAAATTAGAAAAAGAAGCAGAGCAATTTGAGCCAAGTAAAACTTATAAAATCAAAGGTAAGGTCGCTTCCATCGTCATGGAAAATATTTATTTTGAAACGGACAAATATGATTTGTTACCTGAGTCGTATGTAGAGTTAAATAAATTGGTCAAGATCATGAAAGGTAATCCGACCATGACAATTAATATTCAAGGGCATACGGATAGTGATGGAAATGCCGAATACAATTTGACTTTATCAGAAAACAGAGCGAACTCCGTTCAAAATTATTTAGTGCAACAAGGTATTACTAAATCTAGATTGACACACGAAGGTCGAGGATTGAGTCAACCAATTGCAGAAAATTCTACCTCAGAAGGAAGGCAAAAAAATAGACGTGTGGAGTTTGTTACAAAATCTCAAGATACGATTGGTCAAGGAGTGATATTGACAGATGTCGCTTATCCATTTTCCAAAAACACTTTAGGAAATCCTATTCAATTGACGACTATTGGAAAAAATGAAAATCTTTGGGATTGCTCCAAAATTCCTGAAGTTGATTTTAAAATGAGTAAGGATTATCAATCTCAAATTCAAACATTTGACCAATATCAACCTCGTGATGCTCGCAAGCATATTTTAAGTCAAACTCAAAATTCAAAGATTGTTCATATTCAATCTTCGCCTATTTATGCAGAGCAGCAATTATTCATTTTAAATATGTTGGGCGAATGGTATCGACAAGGTTACACTCATATTGGTTTGGAAGGTTTACAAAAAATGGAAACGCTAAATCAATTAGGTTATCCCACTTTGGAGAATGGAAAAAAATTCCAACAACCTATTTACGGAGAAATTATTAGACAAGGAAAGTTAGCAGGATTTACTTTTTTCAACCTCACTCCTACTGATTCGGAAATTCAAAAAGCAATTGCTATTCTTAAAAAACAAAAATTTGATTCCTCTAAACAGAATAAAAAAGAAGCAGCTAAAGAATGGGCAACCGCCATGAA
>JALZVK010000232.1 GCA_023301005.1 Saprospiraceae bacterium
AAAGCCTCGTGATAGCAAAGCTATCCCTGCGTTTTTTGCCTTGATTATCGACAAAATCTAATTCGATATATACGACACCTTCCAATTAATTCGGTATTATGATGTTTTTTCTAAAAAAGTAAATGGAATATTTATAAAAATAAAAAATCCTAAATTTTCATTTATGAAAATTTAGGATTTAAGAATGCTAAAGTTAATTGTTTTGATGAGAGAAAAGAGACGAGTATATTGATGAAAAAGAGAATTCTTAATATCTAATTTTAGATCTCTAATCTCTGTTCTTTTAAAAAAATTACTTTCTCATTCTATTGGCATCTTCTAATGAAATACCAATCAGTTCTTCCACTCTTAATTTTGCAATATTAACATCAGCGTTCGCCTTAATTCTTTTTTGTACAGAAGAGTGATAAGAGGTAGAAGCTTGTAGATAATCTTCTAAGTTAGCTTTATCCGCTTTAAACAAATCTGTAATTAATATATATGCTTGATAAGTATCTTCTTCTTCTGTAGAAGTAGCTTTAAGAATCTCTTGCTGCATTTCGTACTCTTCATATCTTTGAAGCACCATCAATCTAACATTTAATTTCTTTTGATTGACATTTGATTCTGCCATCTTAACTCTTGATTCGGCTGCGCCGACTCTATTTTTTCTATTGGTAAATGTTCCTAGAGAAACAGAAGCATTTAAGTTAAAAATAGGGAAGAGGTTAGTATTTTGCGCACTAGAGGGATTTGTTCCAGGTACTATAAATACGGTATCTCTATTTAAATTATTTTCATTAAGATTAACACTAAAACGAATATCATCCATCCAATCCTTCTTCTCACTTTTTAATTCAAACTCTCTCATTTCTTTTTGAAAAACCAAAACATCATTTTCAGGACTATTCATCCATGCCAATTGAACTAAGTATTCTTTAAAGTTTCGAGTTCCCATTTCAACAGGAGTAACCACTCTGTCAAAATCAACTTTTTGTCCATAAGATGGAACTGCCACCATAAGGATAAAAAGGTAAATCAAGCTTTTTTGTAAATTTTGCATTTTTTTTCTTTTTAAAAAACATTCAACAAATTTTAAGAAATATCTTCTATACTCTTACCCTCTAGTTCAATTTGTAGAACTATTGTTATACGAGTATTAGAATTGAAAAGTTGTAAGTAGTTCCTTTAAAAATTAACTTTAGCCTTTTTAAATTTAGGAACTTGTACAAATTGTTGAACGTGAGGATTTTCTTCCTCTTTAAAATTCTCATCAAAATCTTTCATCTTAACTATCGCAGCTAGTAGTAAATAGAAAATTATACTAGTAGGTACTTGTAGTATTGCCTCTTGTGGATAAGAGGCGATTACCAGCATAAAGAAAGCTGAATTGATAGCAAGATATATATTTTTTATTTTAGGATCCTTGACTCGGTAATAATAGTAAATGCCATATCTCATACATTGAAATATAAATATCATATATATCAATAATCCTAACCAACCTACTTCAACTGCTAATCTTACAAAACCACTATCATGGTCAAACTCTGCCAAAAAAGTACCTGGAGAAAATCGTCTTCCCCATAGTCCTGTACTTCCAAGTCCTCCACCAAAAGGATTACGTTGGATATATGGTTGAATCAAGGCTTGATTTTTCATTCTAACATCTACAACGTCCTGACTGTTTTTCAAAACGAAAGCAGATTGAATTCTATAGACAACGGCATTGGAAGATGATTTCAACATAAAACCAGTACCCAATACAAAGAAGACGCCTGCGGCTATAATGATTTCTTTTCTAAAATTTAAAACAGTAAAAAATATTACTCCAACTGGTATCAATACAATTGGTGTACGAGAACCTGCATAAGCCATTGCTAATATGCATGAAATAATTGTTATACCAGAAACTATTTTTAATCCAATCCTATAAGGTCCCAATAATAATATACCACACATGACTGAAATATAAGCCATCAATATACCATAAGTAGTAGGATCCGAAAAGAATGAAAAAATACGTAATCGTCCCCATTGATAGAACAATTCTAAGGTATGAGGATTGGAATATAACCAAGCCATCTCGGTATCACTAAATCCAATCCACTCTTGTTTTAATCCATAAAGAGCAGAAATTAAAACAAGTGCTAAAATGGTTTTAATAGTTTTGAAAATTACTTCTAAAGAGCTAAATGCGTAGCAAGCCACAAAATAAAGTAAGATCAATCCTGCAACACTACGTACCGTATAAATCCATGCAATCTGAGAAGCTGCATTAGGATTTATCCCTTGAATCATATTGTAAAATATCCAAACGACAACCCAATAACTTATAGGATGATAAGCAAAACGCCAATCTCTTTCCCTGACTTGATTAATGATTATCGTAAAGAACATTAGAAATACCAGGGCATCTTGAGCGATACCTATGGGGACATCTATATATTTTTTTATAAAATTGACGAGAAAGGAGACTATGAGTATTAAAGTAATTCCAAAAGGCAAATCAAATAGACACAACATAAACATCGGCAAACCAACCATCATCACAAAAACTAGAAACCCATAGTTGATTCCCATATTGGCAATAATAAATGCCATAGCAATACCCATCATTGAGATAAGTAGGTAACCCAATGGAGTATTTAGTTTTTTTAAAAAAAACTGACTATGTATCCAATCTTGAAAAGAACGAAATAAGTTCATGACTTCCATCGCAAAAAATATTAGGCATTGTTAATGGGAAAAAATTCGCTTTCGAAGATACGAAATTTTTTATATAATTGTTCGGTAGATTTTGGAGTAAAAAAATGTGTGATATGTTTTTTTATCCCCGAACATTCCTAAGAAAAAATGTTCGGGGAGTAAAATGTTTTCTCTTTTTATAAATTATAATAATTCTTCAGAAGAGAGAGAAGAGACCATTTTTTTGAGAGAAAAGAGAATCTTTACAGTAGTGATTATTGGTTTTTGTTAATTAAATAACCAATTATATCATTTTTAAGTCTCTAATCCCTGTTCTCTATTCTCGCTTCTGAATAGTTACAAATTATAAATGAATAACTTCATCATAAGCAGCCGCAGCAGCTTCCATAACTGCTTCACTCATCGTTGGGTGAGGGTGAACAGTTTTGATAATTGTATGTCCAGTAGTTTCTAATTTTCTAGCAGCTACTACTTCCGCAATCATTTCAGTTACATTATACCCAATCATATGAGCACCTAACCATTCGCCATATTTAGCATCAAAAATCACTTTGACAAAACCACTCTTTGCGCCAGCAGCACTTGCTTTACCAGATGCTGAAAATGGGAATTTTCCTACTTTGATGTCATAACCTGCTTCTTTTGCAGCCTCCTCAGTATAACCAACTGAAGCAATCTCAGGAGAACAATAAGTACAACCTGGAATATTATTATAATCTAAAGGTTCAGGATGATGACCTGCAATTTTTTCAACACAAAGAATTGCTTCCGCAGTTGCTACGTGAGCCAATGCTGCTCCAGGTACTATATCACCAATGGCATAAATACCTGCAACATTAGTTTTATAAAATTCATCAACTTGAACTAAACCTCTATCTGTTTTGATACCTAATGCTTCCAAACCGATATTTTCAGTATTAGGAGAAACACCTACTGCGGAAAGTACGACATCACAAGTGATAGTTTCTTCTTTCCCAGATTTTCTATTTTTAACAAGCACTTTACATCCTCTTCCTTTGGTATCAACAGATTCAACCGAAGTATTTCCAAGAACTTTCATTCCTTGTTTTTTAAATATTTTCCCTAACTCTTTGGAAATGTCTTTATCTTCTCTAGGCACTAAACCTTGCTCCATAAATTCGACAATCGTAACCTCCGTTCCTAATGCACTATAAAAGTATGCAAACTCAACTCCAATTGCACCAGCTCCGATGACAACCATTTTTTTAGGTTGCTTAGCTAAAGTCATTGCCTCTCGATAACCGATAATTTTTTTACCATCAATAGGAACATTAGGTAAAGATCTAGCTCTACCACCAGTTGCTAAAATAATATGATCAGCAGTATAAGTTTCCATTTTTCCTTTTGCGTCGGTAACTTCTACTTTTTTTCCACGCGCCAATTTCCCAAATCCCTCAATAACTGTGATTTTATTTTTTTTCATTAAAAATTTCACACCGCCACTCATACCATTGGCAACATCTCGACTACGTTTGACCATTCCACTAAAATCAGCTTCTGCTCCTTTTACCTTGATTCCATAATCACTAGCATGAGAAATATATTCAAATACTTGCGCACTTTTTAATAAAGCTTTGGTAGGAATACATCCCCAATTAAGGCAAATACCACCAAGGTTTTCTTTTTCTACAATGGCTACTTTTTTTCCTAATTGAGAAGCTCTAATTGCTGCAGGATATCCTCCAGGACCAGAACCAATTACTATTATATCAAAATTCATATTTTATTGATTTGAAGGTTATTTTAAACGGGTGCAAATATAGAAGAAAAGAAGGGAAAAAGGGAATTAGAAAGATGGATTTATGAATTTGATAAGAAATGCCGCTGGCTTTACTCTTAGAGACTGAAGATTAAAAAAAAATCGTCGCTAGCGCCTTGCTCCTGCAAGGTGACTAAGCATATTTATTATTCTTAGTACATAGACACCTTGCGGAGCAAAGGCGTTAGCGTTCTTAGTACGTGATAATTTATGAGTTGAAAAAAAATATCAAGAACCAAACTTTAAAAAGCTATTAATAAAAAAGAACAGAATTAAATAAATCCATAGCGCATCCAAGAAATGCCAATACTTCGTCAATAGATTTAATTTAAGTTTCTTTTCAGGATCTGAAAAATAAACCAATACACTTACAGGTTCTTTCATTCTGTTTTTTGCGATATAATAAAACAACAATAAAAAAGGTAATCCTGCCACTAAGTGAGCAAAGTGTAATGCCGAAATCAAATATAAGTAGGAAGATAAATTGGATGATAAAAAATGCGTATCCAACTGACTACTCAAATCATTCCAACCTATAAACTGTCCTATCATAAACATAATAGTAAATACGATAGTTACTAATAATGCCTTTTGGTAATCTTCAGTTAAATCTTCTAAGTAAGATTTATTCGCCCAATTAATTGACCAACTACTTGCTAAAAGTATGATAGTGTTGAAGAAAAATATTGGAGATAATTTGATTGGTGGAATATCAGGATTTTGAACTCTTGTATATATATATGCAGAAGAGAAAGCTAGAAACAAAGCTATAATACTTCCTAGTAACAATGTCAAAGCAATGTTATAAGGATGAAAAATAAGCGAATGATATTCGTCGGGGTTGTGGAATTTCTTTTGTAATTTACTTGACATAGTTTTATGAGTAATTTTATATACAATATAATAATTGAATCTTCTTTTTGTTTAATAAGTTTTTAAATTTGTCTTTATGAACATCGAAGAATTCCATAATTATTGTATAAATAAAAAAGGAGTGGAAGAAACTTTTCCTTTTGATGAAGTCACACTAGTATTTAAGGTGATGGGGAAAATGTTTGCTTTGACAAGTTTAAAGCGTGAGGAGTTTACAGTAAATTTAAAATGTGATCCTGAATATGCCATTGAACTAAGAGAAGAATATGGAGACATCAATCCAGGCTTTCACATGAATAAAAAACATTGGAATACGATTCATTTTGAAAATGAATTGGAAACTAAATTACTTTGCAGCTTGATTGATCACTCTTATGATTTGGTTGTGAAAAAATTAAAAAAGGCAGATAGAGTGTTTTTAGAAAATCTCTAATTTGTATTTTAAATAAATTTAATAAAATAATCTACCATAGAAAATTTAAAAGAAATAGATTATATCATAGTTGGGCAAGGATTGACAGGTACATTGTTAGCTCATGCACTACTTGATAAAGGAAAAACGATTCAAATATTTGATAACAATCATAAAGGATCTTCTTCTGCAATTGCAGCTGGAATTATTAATCCTGTGACTGGTAGGAGAGTAGTGAAAAGTTGGTTGATTGATGAATTAATTCCTTTTGCAAAAAAGACTTATCAAGATTTAGAAGTCAAATTAAATGAGCAAATTTTCTATGAAAGAAATGTTGTAAGAGTATTGTTTTCTGTCAAAGATGAAAACCATTGGTTGGAAAAAACAGGAGATGAAACTGTCGCAAAATATGTCAAAGAAAATGATGACTTAGGATCGTTCAAAGGAAAGATTACGGAAGGTGTTGGTTTAGGTGAATTAGAAAGTTCTGCTCAAGTTGATATGCCTTTGATACTAGAAAAATCTAAATCATATTTTTTAAATAAAAAAATAATAAATACGGAAGTATTTGATTATGAGTCAGTTAGGTTTGAAAATGACCTAGTTTTTTATCAAAACTATAAAGCGAAAAAAATTATTTTTTGCGAAGGTCAGCAAGGACAAAAGAATCCTTGGTTTGGAAAATTACCATTTGAAGTTGCTAAAGGTGAAGTGTTATTAGTCAAAATTCCTAATGCTAATTTTGATAAAATATTAAAACATAAATTATTTATCGTTCCTTTAAAAGATGATATTTATTGGATCGGTTCTACTTACGATTGGGACAATAAAGATGACTTGCCAACGGAGGAAAAGAAAGCTTTGCTCATTAAAAAATTAGATGAAATATTGACGATTCCTTATGAAGTAATTGACCATCGAGCAGCTATCAGACCTACGATATATGACCGCCGACCGTTGGTTGGATTTCATCCCGTAAATACATTGTTAGGAATTGTAAATGGAATGGGAACGAAAGGTGCTTCGCTAGCTCCATACTTTGTTGATGAATTTGTAAAACTATTGTTAGAAAATAAATCTGTAAATCAGGAAGCTGATATTTCTAGGTTTGATTTAACTGTTTAGAAGAGAGAATAGAGACCATTTTATTGAGAGAAAAGAGAAGAAGAATACTTGTTTTCCTCTTTTCTTTTCTCTCCTCCCACATCTAATTCTCTTCACCACTATGCGCAACATTTTCGACTTCTACATTCTCTTCATTAATTTCTAAAACAACAAACTCAACTCGTCGATTATATTGCCTACCTTCTTCTGTATCATTGGTATCTACAGGTTGCATTTCCCCAAATCCTCTAAACTCTAATCTTGAATAATCAATATTGTTATTAAGTAAAAAATCATGAACAGCTTTAGACCGTTGATGTGATAAAGTCTCATTATATACTTCAGAACCACGGCTATCTGTATGACCATGAACTGCAATTTTTAAACTTGGATAATTATTTAATAATGTTACCAATTGTGCTAATTGTTCATCAGATTCAGGAAGTAAATCAAATTTATCAAAATCAAAATAGATTCTATCCAAGCGAATCACTTGTCCTTTTTTAATTTTGACATCTTCAAAAACAGGTTCTTCCACTTCTGCAATTATCGGTTCAGGTTCTTCTACAATGATTTCTCTAATGCTTACATCATCCAATAAATAATAAGGATTTTCCCAAGCAGGTTCGTTCAAGTTTTTTACTGCTTTGAATTTTGTATTTTCATTATTATAAAAATTTCCAATAAGTAAAAACTTCTCACCACCTTGAGCAATAAAATTAGAAGATATTTTTACCCATTTAGGTTCATTAGGATTTATTATCTCTGTTTGGTTGACCACTAATTCCATATCGGTGATTGGTTCGTAATTTTTTTCAACGATTGGAGCTTTCCCTAATAATGCACCAATATTATTAGAAGCCATATTAGCTTGTTTATGTCGTTTTACCCAAAACTCTATAACGTATTCTTTATTTTCAATTAGAGTTTTATTTAATTTGACTTGAACATATTCTCTCCAAGTATCCGATCTTTTTGATATTGGATTATGAGTTAAAAAACCAATCATTTTTTCGCCCGTTCGAGCTTCATCGGATTTATCATCATAGATACTATAAACTAGATCAGGAGTAGTCTTGGTTGGAGACGCCCATTTGGACATATAGTTACGATATGCAATATAAGGTTCAGCGTTAAAATCAGGATTCTTATTTCTGAGTTGCTCAAAACTTGGATTAGGAACTAAATTAATTCCTGTATCTCTTTGAATCTGATTTTGGCAAAAAGTAAAGTTGAATAGGGGAGAAATTACTAAAATAATTAGTAGAATTGAATTTCTCATTAGTTAGTTTATTTGGTAAATATAGGACTCGGAGGGAAAGGATAAGTTCTCTATATTTCAAAAATAAAGCCAACAAGATGTACTAAAACTAAAAAAACCACAAACTAATGTTTGTGGTTTGTAATAAGCCTTTTAATTGAATTCTCTAGTAATTTCTTAAACGTTTTCATAATGAATTATAAATATTTGTATTGAGATTATAAGGTATCTGATTTTTGAAATAGTGTTTCAGAATCACTCAAAACAAGCATAGTAATGATAGGACAAATGTATAAAAAGATAAGTTAAATGGAAAAATATTCACCCTGCACAAAAAAGACATTTTTAATATAAAAAAATGACAGTCAATTTTTTGATTTTATATAAGGTTTTGATTATCAGTTGTTTATAAGGCAAAAATAAAAATGTTTGTTATTCAATTATAAAGAATAATTTTAATCATCACTTTATATTTTATTATTTTCAATTTAAATATACTGACCGATATTTGGAGAATTTATTCGAT
>JALZVK010000233.1 GCA_023301005.1 Saprospiraceae bacterium
AAAATTTAATTTTACAGTAAAAAAGAAAAAGATATAATATCTTTTTTAAAGATGCTAAATTTACAAAGTACTGACATAATTGATTAAGAATATTTCATGTTAATGAAAATCTTTACTAATTTATCGGATTAATAGAATTCCCATTTTTTAAAATAATAAATATATAAATCATGGCAAAGTTACCCCCTGCGATTAACTTCAAACAATGGATAGAAGATAACAGACATTTATTAAAACCACCCGTTGGAAATAAAGCAATATATAATGATGATTATATCGTCATGATTGTTGGTGGACCAAATTCTCGAAAAGATTATCACTTAAATCAAACACCTGAATTTTTCTATCAAGTAGAAGGTGATATTGTTTTAAAAGTGATTGAAGATGGAGAACCGAAAGATGTTCATATCAGAGAAGGAGAAGTATTTTATTTACCTCCAAATATTCCTCATTCTCCTCAAAGAGGAGCGAATACGGTCGGTCTAGTTATCGAACAAAAAAGACCTGAAGGAATGGAAGATGGTCTTGCTTGGTTCTGTGAGAGTTGTCATAATAAATTACATTCAGAACCTTTTACATTAGAAAATATTGAAACTGACATGCCTGTCATTTTCAAAAAATACTATTCTAATAAAACTCTAAGAACTTGTGATTCTTGCGGAACAGAAATGCAACCGCCTTCATAAGATAAATTCTATATAACCAAATAAAATTCAATGCAACAACAATTTCGTATCAACGGGCATTCTCATCTTCTGCCCTATCCCGAACAGATTCCTGCTTATCTCAAAGAGAAAGAAATCTTTTGGATAGATGAAGATAGACAACACATGCTCCAAAAAAATTGGAAACGTCCTGTTACCGATTCAAGTTTTTTCTTAGATGAAAAATTAGAATGGATGGAACGCAATCGCATCGATCATGCTGTTGTCTTGAATCTCTCGCAACTTTACGGAAATGGATTACGCATTCGAGATATGAAATATGCGTTGCGTTTTCAAAATGATTTTAATGCAAAAGTTCAACATGATCATCCTACAAAATTCACCTGTGGATTTGTAGTTCATGCAGGATTTATTGAAGGCGCATGTTGGGAAATAGAACGATGTGTAAATGAACTCGGTTTAAGAGTACTTTGCTTGCCAACTCATTATATGGATTCCATCGGAACTTGGAGAGGAATTTTTGATAAAGAAACTGCACCTATTTTTGAATTGGCAAATAAATATAATTTAGCTATCGAAATTCATCCTTATGATGGAGAGAAATTTATTAAGTTAGAAAATACTGCTTGGCGTTTTCATTTGATTTGGATGATAGCACAATGCGCTGACGCTTATCATTTTTATACCTTAAATGGGTTGTATGAAAAATATCCAAACATTCGAGTTTGCTTTGCTCACGGAGGTCAATTGAATCACTTAAATATCGGTCGTAGAACTCAAGGTTTTGATGGGCGACCTGATTTATTTGAAGGAATGACAAGACCTCGAAAAGCAGTTGGTCATCCCAATATTTACTTCGATACTTTGGTGCATGATACTTTTTCACTTGACTTGATGGTTCGCCGTCAGGAAGGTACCGACCAAATTATTTTAGGATTGGATGACCCTTATCCGTTGGGTGAAATGGAAAGCGAAAGGCAATCTTCTTACCCTGGAAAATTATTAGACTTGGCAGTCGAGGAAGGTGTTATTTCAAAAGAACAACATAAAGAGATTTGGCATGACAATGTAATAAGATGGTTGTGTGGAGAGGATCAAGATAAATTTTTAAAAAGAGTTTTAGTAAAAGTTTAATGAACTTAATTTAAACGAAAATAATTTTCAATTTTGGTAAAAGAATATAAAAACAGTCTTGCTTTTGCAAGGCAAATGGATGAAGAAGATGAGTTACGAAAATACCGTTCTCAATTTTATTTACCTATTCAAAAAAATGGAACACCTTATATTTATCTCTGTGGTAACTCTTTAGGTTTACAACCAAAGTCCACAGCAGAAGCACTCCAACAAGAATTATTAGATTGGAAAAACTTAGGTGTCGAAGGTCATTTTCATGCAAAGAATCCTTGGATGCCTTACCATGAATTTTTAACCAATGCCATGGCAAAAGTAGTTGGCGCAAAACCAGAAGAAGTAGTCGTCATGAATACGCTAACCGTCAATTTGCACTTGATGATGATTTCTTTTTATCGACCAAAAGGAACCCGTAAAAAGATTGTTATAGAATCCGATGCTTTCCCCTCTGATAAGTATGCTGCTGAATCTCAAATACGATTGCATGGATTTGATCCTAAGGAATGTTTGATAGAATTAAAACCGAGAGCAGGTGAAGTTTGTTTAAGAGAAGAAGATATTCAAGAGGTAATTGAGACGCACGGCGAAGAGATTTCATTAATCATGTTGGGAAATACGAACTACTATACTGGACAATATTTTGACATCAAAAAAATCACAGCATGGGGCCATGCTAAAGGTTGCTTTGTTGGATTTGATTGTGCGCATGGTGCTGGTAATGTTCAATTGGATTTGCATGAAGCAGGTTGTGATTTTGCGGTTTGGTGTAATTATAAATATCTCAACTCTGGACCTGGAGGAATGGGTGGTGCATTTGTTCACGAGCGACATCATCATGATAAATCTATTCCACGATTGGAAGGTTGGTGGGGACATAATAAGGAGACTCGTTTCAAAATGCGAGATGCATTTGAACCGATGCCTTCGACGGAGGCTTGGCAGTTAAGTAATCCGCCGATTATGGCAATGGCTGCGGTTTGGGCTTCTTTGAAAATATTTGACGAAGTCGGAATGGATAAGTTGAGAAAGAAAGCAATTTCTTTGACTGGTTATTTGGAATTTTTAGTGGAGTCATTAGGTGATGATGTGATAAATATTATTACTCCTTCTGATCCAAAACATAGAGGTTCGCAATTATCTATTCAAGTTAAAAATGCAGATAAGAAGTTGTTTGATATTATTACAGAGAAAGGAGTGATTGCAGATTGGCGAGAACCTGATGTGATAAGAGTTGCACCTGTTCCAATGTACAATTCTTATGAAGACGTATTTAATTTTTATAAAATATTAGGAGAATCGGTTGACGGGGGACGGTAGACGGTAGACGGGAGATGATAAATGAGGATGTTTTTTTAAAGGGAAATTTTAATCTTTTTTTCACAATAAACTCTTTATTACTATGGGAAATTTCAAACAACTTAGGGTATGGTCAGATGCAATAGATTTGACAACTGGCATTTATAAAATTACTAGGCAAAAACCGTTTTCAAATGATTATGGTTTATCAAACCAAATACAAAGAGCAGCAGTTTCGATTGCTTCTAATATTGCTGAAGGAGATGAAAGAGGATCTGTTAAAGAGGCAATAAGGTTTTTTAATATTTCAAAAGGTTCTGCCGCTGAAGTTATCACTCAATTAAATATAGCTTATCGTATTGGATATTTAGATGAATCAACTTTTAATAAAGTAGAAGATTTTACACAGAAGATTCGAGCATCTTTAAATAAATTAATTAAGGCTAGAAAAGAAAAGTAACAGAAAAAATGAAAGGAAAAACTAATGACCGTCAACCGTCATCCGACAACCGTCAACCGTCCAATAAAATTATTATCGTAGGTGCTGGACTTTGTGGTTCGCTCTTAGCTATAAGAATGGCACAAAAAGGTTTTCAAGTAGTCGTCTATGAACGAAGATCCGATATGCGAAAAGGAGTTGAAGATGCTGGTCGTTCAATCAACTTAGCTTTATCAGCTAGAGGCTTGTTAGCATTAGAAATGGCAGGTATCAAAGAGTCAATTTTAAAAGAATGTATTCCGATGCGTGGAAGGATGATTCACCCATTAGGAGGAGAATCTTTTCAATCAAATTACAGCGGTCGGAAAGAAGATTATATCAACTCCGTCTCTCGCCCTGGACTAAATTTAGCACTAATAAAAGAAGCAGATAAATTCGAAAATGTCGAGCTAAATTTTGATTCCAAAGTCACTCGCATTGATTTAGAAAATGCTAAAATCAACTTTGAATGCAATGGCGAGAAATTGATTGACCAAGGTGCGGTAGTTATCGGAACGGATGGTGCAGGTTCAGTTGTACGACGAAGTTTGATGAGTAAAACTACTCAGTTGTTATTCAATTATTCGCAGGATTTTTTAAGACATGGATATAAAGAATTGTCCATTCTTCCTAATGCTGATGGAAGTTGGAAAATCAAAAAAGAAGCTTTGCATATTTGGCCAAATGGTAGTTTTATGATTATCGCTTTGCCGAACTTGGATGGAAGTTTTACACTTACTATGTTTCATCCTTATGAAGGGGAAGCAGGTTTTAATACTTTAAATACTAAAGAAAAATTAAAAGCATTTTTTGAAAAATACTACCCGACTTTATTACCTCTTATTCCACATTTATATGAAGAGTATTTTGAAAATCCCGTTGGGACTTTGGGTACTACTAAATGTTATCCTTGGCAAGCATTCGGTAAGACTTTAATTATGGGTGATGCCTCTCATGCTATCGTTCCATTTTATGGACAAGGGATGAATGCTTCGCTTGAAGATGTTCGAGTATTCGATGAATTGATGGATGACTTTGGAGATGATTGGGAAGCGATTTTTAAAGTATTTCAAGATGAAAGAAAAGCGAATGCTGATGCAATTGCAGATTTAGCAATTGATAACTTTCATGAAATGTGTGATAAGGTGGATGATGTTCCATTTATGCGAAAACGAAAAATAGAAATGCAATTGGAACAACAATTTCCTGATTATTATTCTAAATATTCTCTAGTAACTTTTCAACCTAACTTACCTTATCAAGATGCTATGAATCGAGGTAGAAAACAAGACGCGTTATTATTACAAATGTGTAGCAATGATGATTTTGAAAATATTCCATTAGAAGAATATCATCGTAAAATTCAGCGTTTGAATTTATAAACAAAAAATATAACAATACAATTACATAACACAATGGCGATTAATAAAAAAGTAGAAGCTGCTGCAAAAAGACTTAGAGAAGCAGCCAACAAAAGAGAAGTTTGCGAACCTGTCCGAAATCTTATTGGCACCTCCGATATTGAAAAAGCTTATGCAGTACAAGAAATTAATACTGCTTATCGAATTGCTGAAGGTGCAAGAATCGTAGGTAGTAAAATTGGTCTAACTTCCCCTGCTGTACAAAAACAATTAGGTGTTGACCAACCTGACTTCGGAATCTTATGGCATGATAAAGAAATACAAAATGGAGGAGAAATTTCCATGAGTGAATTAATGCAACCAAAAGCTGAAGCAGAACTCGCTTTCGTTTTAGGGAAAGATTTAACTTCTGATAAATTAACTACGATAGATATTATTTCTGCGATTGATTATGTTTTACCGTCCATCGAAATCGTTGGAAGTCGAATCAAAAATTGGGATATAAAAATAACAGATACGATTGCTGATAATGCTTCGGCAAGTCATTGGGTCGTTGGTCATCAACCTATTTCTTTAGAAAATATCGACTTACTGAATTGTAAGATGGTCATGAAAAATAAAGGCAAAGTTGTATCCAAAGGGATTGGAAAAAACTGTCTAGGTTCTCCAATCAATGCTATGTTTTGGTTAGCTAATCAAATGGTAAAAATGGGAAGTTCAATGCAAGCAGGTGATGTTATTTTAACTGGTGCATTAGGATCGATGGTTAGTGCTAAGGCTGGCGATGATTTTAAAATAACAATAGAAGGTGCTGGCGAAGTCAGCGTAAAATTTGTAAAGTAATGTTACACAAAAAGTTAAGTTAGAAGATTTACATAACCTGATTTATTAACTAAATGTACAAAACTCATGAAAGGTAAAGTATTAAAAAACAAAGCTCAACCTCTCGGTAATTACCCACATGTAAAACGAATTGGTGATTTTATATATGTATCAGGTACAAGTAGTCGAAGAAAAGATAACACTCATGTAGGTGCAACTCAAGATAAAAATGGCAATTGGCAATTAGACATTAAAGCACAAACAAAAGCTGTCATTGAGAATATTGGCGAACTATTAAAAAGTGTCGATGCTGATTTATCACATGTCATTGACATCAATACTTTCCTAGTTGATATGAAAGATTTTAAAGGTTACAATGAAACTTATGGTACTTTTTTTAATCATGAAACTGGACCTACTCGAACTACTGTTGCCGTTCATCAATTACCTCATCCCAACCTCTTAATTGAAATTAAGGCTATCGCTTATTTGCCTTTAAAATAATTTAAAATGACAAAAGTAAAAGTTGCTATCATTGGTCCTGGAAATATCGGAACAGATTTAATGATAAAAATAATGCGCCAATCTTCTAATCTAGAAATGTGCGCAATGGTTGGAATTGACCCGAACTCTGATGGATTGGCTAGAGCGAAACGAATGGGTTTTGTTACCACTCATGAAGGTCTGAAAGGTCTTGAAGCTATGCCCGAATGGAAAGACATCAAAATCATTTTTGATGCGACATCTGCAAAAGCGCATCACTATAATTGGGGCATCGTTGAGAAATACAATGATAAAAGAATTATTGATTTGACTCCTGCTGCGATTGGACCTTTTTTAATTCCGCCTGTAAATTTTGACGCTAGTCATAATGTGAAAAATGTCAACATGGTTACTTGCGGAGGTCAAGCAACTATTCCTATGGTAGCTGCTGTTAATCGAGTTGCCAAAGTTCACTACGGAGAAATCGTTGCTTCCATTGCGAGTAAATCTGCAGGTCCAGGTACTCGTGCGAACATTGATGAATTTACAGAAACGACTGCTCATGCTATTGAAAAAGTAGGCGGTGCGGATAAGGGAAAAGCGATTATTATTTTAAATCCTGCGGAGCCGCCTGTTGTGATGAGAGATACTGTTTTTACTTTGAGTGAGCAAGGAGATAGAGATGCTATTCGAGAGAGTATTCATAAAATGGTGGAGGAAGTTCAAAAATATGTGCCTGGTTATACGTTGCATCAAGAGGTTCAGTTTGATGATGTTCCTGAAGATAAACCTGTCTTTATTGAAGGTCTTGGATTAAGGCATGGACTAAAAACAACTGTATTGTTACAAGTTGTTGGGGCGGGTCATTATCTGCCTGAGTATGCTGGGAATTTGGATATTATGACGAGTGCGGCGATGGTGACTGGGGATAGATTGGCGGAGATGAGTATTGAGGGAGTTACTTGAGACTTGAGCTATTTCACAGAGTTGCACGGAGATTCCACAGAGGTTCACAGAGGTTCACAGAGGTTCACAGAGTCCTCTAACGTGTTAAAAAGACTCTATGAAACTCTTTGAAAAATCTCTATTCAACTCTGTGAAATAGCTCAAGTCAGAAAAAATAAAAACAAACGCATCTATATTTTTAAACTATGAGAAAACAAAACACAAATGGAAAACAATCAAATTACAGAAATCATTATCGGCTGTGCGATTAAGATACATAAAAAGTTTGGTCCTGGTCTTTTAGAAAGTGCATATCAAACTTGTTTAAAATATGAGTTGGAGAAAGCTGGTTTAAAAGTAGAATCTGAAAAACCATTACC
>JALZVK010000234.1 GCA_023301005.1 Saprospiraceae bacterium
CTCAAATGAAGATTCTAGGAGTAGTAAGAACTAAGATTGAGCTTGGTCATATAATTATTGATAAAGATAGCTCGGAGACTTACGTGTAATAATAATTTTCTAAAATTTTTTATAGTTTAGACTTAAGTGGTCAATTCTTCATTGATCAGACCACTCATTATTTCATTAGACAGTTAGTTACCAAAGTATATATCAGCGTAAGACCCGTCTTTCATTATAATAGTAAAGTTTGTTGTTGAATCATCATCTTCGGTATCTTTATCTATCATGATAATACCTTCAATATGATCAAAGTAACTAACTAGATAATTAAATCCATCAATAGCTTTCGAAGGATTCATACAGTATCCCTGAGTTCCAGCTTCAAAAGAGTGCTTGATATTAGTGAAATATTCCGTTTTTTTACTTCTCGCATAAGATATTGAAACGGATTGGTTTCCTTCTGACTCTTGCTTGGCTTTAAAGTATTTTTTGAACAAAAAACGACTTGGCTGAATTTTAGTGTTTTTAACTGATATTGTATCAACGCATTCAGCGTCATTAAACAGGCTTGAGAATGTTAGCAGAGGAGTCTTTGCAAAAACAGAAAGACTTAACGAGCTTAGTAGTATAGCGAGTGATAATTTCATATATTTCCTTTACTTCTTTATAAGAAGTGATTAATTCTTTTCCCAGTAAATCTATATCCCTTGCTAGGAATCTTAACTTTACATCTTTTATTGTTTATTGAGACTTTAATGTCATGATTCAAATGAGGGATACTAATAATTGTATTTTTAGATGAAGGAGACTCCATAAGTGAGACTGTCGTTTTGAACTTTAAATCCAAGTAAGAACATCCAGAGTCTTGCCCACAACTTTTGACTTTATAGGCAGCAAGCTCCCATTGAACTCCTTCAATATGATCTAGTTCAATTCTCTTCATTCCACCAAATATGCTTGCTTTGTCACAGACAATACTATGAGACGTTGCAAGAGCAGAGAAGCTCCCAATAAAGAGTAAACTTAATAATAACTTTGTCATTTCAATATCCTTGTTCATTTATTTACATGAATTGGTAGTATCTATGATTTGATAATTCAATTAAGCGTGAATAATATGTGGGGCAAAAATGTACACAGAAGATTGGGAGGGATTTAATTTTTATAAAAAATTAATATTTTCTCTATAATACTTGGTTATCTCGATATAAAAGTATTCTTCTTCAATTGACGAAAGTTTAGACTTATGAAGAAGAATAATTAAATAGATCTGATCATCTTTACTCAATTTTAAGTTTTTACATAATGATGAGCACTTATTTAGTGGAAATGACCTTTTCCCGCTAAGAACTTGTCCCAGACTTGAGTGACTTGAGAAGCCTAAGGATTTAGCAAAAGACCTAATGCTGTAGTATCTATTCTTTTGTTTCCTATAGGATAGAACATCGAAAAGATAAGATTCGATGTCACTATAGTTTTGAATCAAAGGTTTCATTTTTTTATAATAGGTTCACTGATGAAGAAATTGAAAAAAAAATACACTAACTTCTCATCAAGTACTTTGTTTCTTTAGAGCCTACTTTTAGACTTTTATGAGTAGTGTATAATATTGAAACACCCTGAATTTTTCACCCCAGTGCCAATAATATAGTGTCGCAATGTGTCCAGAGGCCAACTTGAACCAGATAAGCGCGGCTTGTCTCCACCAGAGAAACGACTTAAACCCTTAAAATTATTGATATCAAAACTTGGCACAGATCCTGCTTATATACTTTGTAAGAGATTAGGATGATCTCAGGATAGCAAGTCAAAATGATTAGGATGAATGTTTTGGTGATGCAATTCTCAGGAGAGACATATGATGGATAACAACTTTGAAAATTACTTAAACGTATTTAATGAAATTTTAGCGGCACACCCTAAAACGAATTTAGAATGTTTAACAACTTCTAAGTCAGACGAAACAGAAACGTCGATGAATGACAGAGAGACAAATTTAAATTTAAAGCTCACTCATAGAAACCTCCGTTACTTAAAGAAGGTTGAGCATGCGAGAAATAAAATATTAAATGGTACTTTTGGGTACTGCGAAGATTGCGATAGCGAGATCACTGAGAAGAGGTTAAGAGTTCGCCCAACAGCTTCTTTTTGTATTCACTGCCAAGAGGAAAAAGAAATGAAGGAAAAGCATGTGATCAAGGGGTCGAATGTTATCTCTTTAAGCTCTGCTGCTGTTGATGAGTTGAAGAAACAAGAGCGAAATGAAGCTCCTATTCGTCGTAGTGTTGAATTAATTTCTTAAGATCTAAAACTAATATCAAAATATCAAAGGCACGGATTATATTCGTGCCTTTATCGTTGACTTTTTTAGTCAGGGTCACCGCCACGCGTCTGTTGAATTTGATTGAGCGTGATTACTTTCTCTCATATAATAATCATAATTTTTATTTATCATTTTCAAGGAGAGAGAGTGAAGTCAATTTTATTATTGTTATTAGTATCAGGAATACTAGTCTCATGTTTAAAGTCTGGCAGTGGGTCAAGTGTCTCAGAACAATCTGAATTCGATCTATCTACAGCAAGCGGTGTCATGTCTGCTGCAACATCTGCAGTCGGTTCAGTGGGATCAGTTTTAACTGGAGGTAGCTCAAGCTTAGTAGCAAAAAATGTTCTAGCCCTTACAGGACCAAAGTGTGACGGTAAAACAAGCGACTTATTAAATGATGGCTCAGGAGTAGGTGAATTTATTGGTTGTTTGTTAGAGTTAAACTCTAAAAGCCCTGATACAGTTCAAGGATCATTTCACTTAGTGAATGAAGTTATTGCTATGCTTGAACAGCAAATTAATTTTAATTATGCCCCTTCTTACACGACTTACAATAACATAAGTGGAACAGTTGATGTGAGTGAGGGACAGCAAAGCGTTATTGTTGACGTTAGAGAAAAGTCTGTTGGATCTGGACCATGGAATTATTTAATTGAAATGTGTATTCTTTCAATCGATGGGATGGCCATAAATTCATCTATTAATGATTGTATAAATAATAACTCATTTACTTTTACAATGTATTTAAAAGATTCAAGCTCTCAGCTTGCTTTTAAGACAATCACTCGTATGGGCAGCGTCGCTGGAACGTCATTTCTCATTGATAGCAATTCTAATGAATTAAGATTTGAAGGATGGGATGAAGGTGAAGGAAGGCATACTAGAGTCTATATGAATGGTGTAATTAATACTGGTTATAATATTCAAACTGTTTCTGAAATCAAAGTTGTTACAGCAACAGAAGGAATAGAAGATTCAGGAAGTGGAACAGATGCAGTAATTGCAACATGGGATGGATCAAATCTTTGTATGAACATTTTTGATGATAATGATAATGATCATCAAAATGGCGCAGGTACCGGGACTGGAAACTTAGTAGGTCAAGGTACTTGTGGAGCCTATCCATTATATGATGCAGGTTTTTTTAATGCTAGTGGATTAGATGCCTTTATATCAGATGAGACAAAGGGATTACTTGATTTTACATCGTCAAGCTTTGCAGAATCTAGCTACTTTATTAATATTTAAATAAAACAGCCTGACTTTATGTCAGGCTGTTTTCTCTAATTTTTTTCTTCTTCTAAATATCAAATAACAACTAAACAATCCTAAATATTCAAACAATACTCCAGACCAATCAGTCTTATTTTTCCCACTACTAGCTTGCGCACTACACCCACCACCAGCTCCAGTAGCAGAAGCCTGACTAGTTACAACCTCATCTTCTTGTTGTTCGTCATTTTGTACCACTTCATCATCAGAACCTTGCTCTGAAGAAGAGCCAGTTCTCGTTATATCTTGTAGCTCAGCTATATTAGTAATCTTAGTCACATCTTCTCTCGCAACTCCGCTAGAGGTGATTCTATTGGATACTAGACAACCTTGAGAGCTACTAATATAGTCCACATCTCCTCTGACAAGTATCCCTTCAACTTCTAGAGTATCAGCATTGAAGACCGCCGACCCTGAGTTTCCACCATAGGTATCTAGATTAGTACTAAAGTAGATATCTGTTTGAGTATGAACACTCGAATCATCTGCATACTTAGTTGGAAGGCCTGACGGATGTCCAATAACAAAGATTGATTGACCAGATTGAATACGGCCTTCTTTTCTAAAGGCTAGAGGTTCACGGTCAATCACATGACGATCAAGTTCAATGAGAGCGTAGTCATTAAGGTCTCCACTAAGTTTTCTGGAAACAATACTTTTACATTTATAGACTTGATGTTCACCAAAGGTAAAAGTTTTTTGTCCTCTAAAATCTAACTTAAAATCAAAGACCCATGAGTTTTGACTACAATCAAACTGACTTTCAATACAATGGCCAGCTGTCACAATTTTATTTGTATCTACAAGAAATCCTGAGCAACTTGCAGGTGCTAACTGATCTGAAAAACGCTCCTGTTCACAGATTCCTTTCTCACCAAGCTCAAATCCTAGGAGTCTTTTTTGACCTCCAGAAGAATCGACTAAATTAGAAGATGAAATCATTGCAGCTGTTGAGGAGGCGAGTTTTACAAGTCGAGAATCTGTTAAGTCGAGAATATCAACTCGATTATCATCTCCATAAATAACTTTTGTTGTAATTGACCCAGAAAAAGCAGTCTTTGTGAGAAAGACAATTGTGATTAATAAAATGCTTCTTAGATATTTAATTTGCGACATGGAAACTCCTTCTTCCAATGTATTACCCATAACTATTTTATCGTAATAAAGCTCGAAGAGGGTACTTATCACTGCTTACAACTAGTGTGATGTTAAATGGTTGATTTTATGAGACTGGTGACAAGTTGAGATCGGTAAAAAAGTCTCTTCTCCTAACCACTACTGTTGTAAAGCCTTTCACTATCCGAAAAATAATTACGAAGTATTTAATCTTACGATTGAGTCAGGTTTTAATTACTTAAATAAAGTGGAGAAATAATGAAAATTTATATTTTAATTTCGATGGCAATGTCTACTTTGTTGTTTTCACAAGGTCTGTTATTTCCTCTTGCACAGATAGAGTATGACTATTACCAGGACAGCGAAATTCTATTAGATGACTGTCGTCCTAGATCTGAAGAGTTTTTTAGAGGAAATAAAAAAGTTCGAACAATTTCTTGTGGTGATAGTGTTTATGTTAGACAAGTACGCCATCATAACTTGTGTAAAACAGTTGGAGCTAGACTTGTTAGATGCAAAGCAGGAATCTTTTTTTCCAATTCAAAGTTAGAGCTTGATCAATATATTGGTTGTGCTGAAAATTTAAATCCTTTTTTCTCTGGGACTTCTAAAATATTTACCGGATCTTGTGGAAATGGATCACAGCTTTATCGAATTGAGAGTAGAACTACAGCTTGTGTTTTTGTTGATGCTAAGAAAAATGAAATTGAGTGTTTTGAGGATGGAATTTATAAAAAAGTAAAAAAGTGACATACCTTAAGATATGTCACTTCAAATATTAGTTTGTTGCTAAATTTGTAAGCTCGCTCATTATATCATTTGCTCTTGTGATAAAAGCACCTTTTTCTTCATTTTTTAAACCTTCACTCGAAATTGCAGCAAGATCTTCAACATGCTTACATAATTTCTTGGCCAGATCTTCGTTTGTTGAAGAAAGTTTAAAGGCATTTTGAACAATACTATTGAGAGGATTGAGAACAAGAGTTTTCTTCGTTGGCATCTCAAATCCACTGTTGCCCATCATTTGGGACATTTGTTTGAAACGTTTCATCTGCTCATCAACTTTAAAGTAAGCTGCAGTGGTTGTTCCTTTCACTTTCTTTATTTCAATTTCAAGCTTATCTTTGTTAGAAGCACTCACTAGAGTTGAATTAAAGAAATCTTTAATCTTCATGTCTTCATCTGTTGTACTTTCTGTTTCAAAGATATTTTCGATCTCACTGTCAACAGAAGCAAACTTCAGTGCATTGTCTCCAATTGTTTTCATCTCAATATGTTGCATGAAGTGAGGGTCAAAATGTTGATCAGTCATGACAGTATGAATATTTTTTTCTTTTAATTGGTCCTTAAGAGAGTGGTCACTTGTATCTTTGTCAAAATAAAGAATTTTCCCTTTCAGTTTTTCTTTATACTCTTCAGGGATACTTTCAGTATACTCTGTAATCGTTGTATATTTATCTTCAGAGTTCTTATAAAGAACTCGCTCTCTCATAATGGAGTCAAACTTATCGTCACTAGTACAACCGTATTTAACAAATAGTCCAATATCTTCCCAAGCGTTCTCATATCTTTTTCGATCTTGTTTAAAGAGCTTTTTAAGAGATTCTCCGACTTTCTTTATAATATAATTGGATATCTTTTTAACATTTGGATCACCTTGAAGAGCAGATCTAGAAACATTAAGTGGAATATCAGTTGAATCAATAGCACCTTTTAAAAGACCAAGGAATTCAGGAACAACATTCTTTACATTATCGGAAACAAAAACTTGTTTCGAGTAAAGCTTGATATTGTTTTCTTGAACAGGCTTATTAGGATTAAGTTTTGGAAAATAGAGAACACCTTGGAGGGTAAATGGATGGTCAACGTTTAGGTGAATCCAAAAAAGAGGCTCTTGATCCATAGGGAATAATTTTTTATAAAAATTCTTATAATCTTCATCTTTTAGTGTACTTGGGTCTTTTCTCCAAAGAGGTTGCGTTTCATTGATGATGTCACAAGGAATAGGCTTCTTATCTTCCTCTTTTTCAGCCTTAGTATTTTCTAATTCAATTTTTTTATTTCCATCAAGGTCAATAAGCTCAATTGAGTAAGGCATAAAATCACAGTATTGAGAAAGAGTTGATCGGGTTTTCCATGAATCAAGGAAATCTTTGCTTTCTTCGTTAATATGAAGAACAATTTCAGTCCCCACTGTTTTTTTATCTGAGCTTTCAAACGTATAATCAGTTTCACCTGAACATACCCATTTTGTAGGAGTTGAACCTTCATTCATACTTAGTGAATGGACTTCAACTTTATCAGCAACCATAAATGCAGAGTAAAAACCAAGTCCAAACTTACCGATGATATCACTCTTGTCTTCACTACCTTCGTCTTTCATTTTATCAACAAATTCCTGAGCACCAGAAAAAGCAAGCTGAGCAATATACTTTTCTACTTCTGCTTCAGACATTCCAAGGCCGTTATCTTTTATTGTTATCGTAGAGTTTGTTTTATTGATTGTTACATCAACTTTACCGGTTGGAATCTCAGCTCCAGATGATCTTGCTAACGTGTGTCTTTTCGTAATGGCATCACAAGCATTAGAAACTAGCTCTCTGATGAAAATATCATGTTCTGAATAGAGCCATTTCTTGATAATTGGTAGGATGTCAGAGGTGTTAACCTTAATTGAACCAGTTTTTTGCGTCATTTATATCTCCTGTCTTTTTAAATACATAAACTTTTTCAAAGATGATTCCATTTGGGCCAATGTCAAGGTATGAGCTAGTCATGAATCAACAAAAAACTCTTATCGTAACGACTGGTGGCACAATTGAGAAGACCTATGACGAGTCTGATGGCTCGTTGTCTAATAGAGAAACAGTCATTAAAAACACCATTTTAGAGCGTCTAAGGCTTCCAAATAACAGAATTGACGTGAAATCGATCATGGCAAAAGATTCACTTGATATGGATAAGCAAGATAGGGTGATTATTAGGCAGGCACTTTCGAAGTTTTCTGAATACAAGAACCCAATAGTGGTTTTACATGGGACAGACACGATGCAACAGACCATAGAGGTTTGCTGTGAACAGAAATGGGAAGTTCCCATTATTTTTACAGGAGCAATGAGGCCGTTGGGTTTTGTGAACTCAGATGCAATTCAGAACGTAACAGAAGCTCTCATGGCAACTAGCTTAGTGGAGCCAGGTGTTTATCTTTCTTTTCACGGGAAACTCTTCCCAGGTCCTTCTGTGAGAAAAAATAAGCAGTCTCTCACTTTTGAGAGTTTTTAAATAAACTGATATTAAAAAAAAGAATTTTAACGGGAACTTGATAACTCTATCAAGCACCCGTAATTAATTATTGAAAAAATATTTGAATAGAGTCAAACTGATAAATATTTATTGATGAATCGATACTAACTTTGACTTGTCCATTACTTAATCTCTGAGTTGTATAACCATTGTTATTAAGACTAAGTGTCTGAGATAAGCTTTTTAGTTTTATGCTCACTATATTTTTATTTGATGGAACTCCATCAAAATAATAATCTAATACAGATAGAGAGGATTGATTAATGAATGACATCATCTCTTTAACATGAGGATTATAATCTGGAGTACAAATATCTACTTGTTTTGATTTATCTTGTCCTAGCAACTCAATAAGATCAGTATAGTTTTGTCCAACAACCCCCCAATTATTTGAGCAGTTACTATCAGGAGTGACGTGAAAGCTTAAATATTTAATATGGTTTTCAGGAAAAGATTTAATCTTTTGATCTAGCGTTTTTACGTAGTCATGTTGAGTTTGATTTGTTCCATAAGTCACATAGCTCGTACTTGTTCTTCCTAAGGTACTTTCAAAGCATTGATCAGTATAAATTAATGTAGGATATTTCGTCTGCATATAGCTCTTTAAGTTTGGTGATGAGACGCCATTATATGCAAAGGTTTGAGTACAAAAGTTACCCTGACCTGTAATGAGTGGATCATTCTTATCAAGGAATGTAGAATAATCTCCTCTAGTTAAATTACATTCTATCAGATTATTCATTGTGTCAGAGTTAAAGTAACCCAAAGTTTCAATTTTTGATTTGTCACTAGACGTACATACTCTTTGATCATTCGCACTTTGTAAGGAACTCCAACCAATTGAGTTGAGGTCAGCTGCTTTAGAAATAATTCTATATCTTTCAACTAACTCGTTGTTACTGTCACGATATTTGACCTTTGCAAATAACCGAACATAGCTTTGTCTAAATCCATATTGAGTAGTAGGAACTTTTGTAATCTTTTTTAAACATGAGTACGATTGATCGTTTTCATTTGTTAGGTTAACAATAAGCATTGGCTTTGCCGTATCAGGACGGTCTGTATTAGGTATAATTAATTCATTTTGTGAATCGAGAACATAGTGAGCTGCACATATCCCCATTTCTCTTTTGTTGGTATGGTTTGAAGAGTCAAACTGTCCCATCTTTGTTGAGAAATTTGTACTCAAAGAGCTTAATTCTACGTCTGAAAGAGTTGAATCTATTTTAAAATTATTTCCTAAAAATGATGGAGCTAGACCGTAAATCCAAGAATAGTTACCATTTGAATGATTAACAAGGCTATTACCTTGAAAACTTTGTATCGTTTTTTGATGCCAAGTACCGTTTATATTGGTGTAAGCATAAAAAGTTACATTTTTACCTTTTAAATCTTCTATTAAACCCTGAAAAGCATTTTTGAGACTTGGAAGAACTTCATTCATACTTTGTGAATGATCGATAATAAAAACGACCTGAACTTCTTTATTTGTCGCATCAGTTGATTCGATATTTTGCTCTAAGCTTTGAAGAGGATACTGACAACTATCATCATCCTCATTTGCTTGAGCATTGTAATTAGTTGCATTTTCATCCATACAACCAGCTATAATTTGATTGAGACAACGACTCTCTTCGTGTTGGAAGTAGAGTGCGGATAAGCATGGCTGATCAGTATTTTTAACTCCACATGAATTCTCAAGATACTCGAGGTAGTTAGGATCATTACATATATGTTGAAAACATGAAATTTCAACAACTTTCTCTCCTTGAGCTGGAAGAGCGCCAGTTAGCATATTTGAAGAACAGCTATAACCTTGAGGGCTAGTTAACTCAACTTCGTAGTCAGCTCCAGCAACTAAGCTTGAAGAGATAAGATGATTACCGATGACATTGATATTTTTAGTTAGGTTTGTTTTCTTTTCTTTTATAACGAGATTCCCATTAAGTTTCCCGATTATATTGACCTTTAATGCAATATTATTTGAGGCTACAATAGGTGAGCAGTTAACAAGAATATTTTGATCTGAATTTGTAGCAATACCCTGACCGTTACTCACAGTACAATTGAAATGAGTACTGTCATAGGTCGACAGATTGTAATTGTATTCTTCGCCGCTGAATATAGTATTTATCGTGTGGGTTCCATTTGTTGGAACAACTATAGGATTCTCACTATCGCTAAAAGTTAAAGGTATGGAACTTGAATAACCTGAGACGATAATGTTTAAATTATAAGTAACACTGTCATCGATTTGAACATTAGAGTTTACTTGTGATCTTTGTGAGTCATTAAGACTACTTTCATCAATGTTTAACCTTGGGTTACTACACCCAGAAATAATAAAAATAAAGAACATCAGCTTTTTCATATCAACCTCCACGTTATTTCTTATCGGAGGAATGAGATTAAAGCTGACTATTTAATTATGACATTATTGTCTCTATATTGAAGTTAAAAGTCTTAAAAATGTGCCATAAGTCCAAGAGAGTATGTGGCGTATCTCATTTTTAAACTAATATCAAAGTCATTATAGTTCGCCTGGATATATTCAAGGTCAAATTGTAGCCTTGCACTAATGTTTTTCCAGAAATTATAAGAAAGAGCACTTGAAAGTCTATAACCGAAAGCATTGTCAAATTTCTCATTCAAAGAGGTATCACTATTTCTAGTGAGAGCGTAATAAGATCCATAGGCTCCAGCTTCGAGTAAAGCTTTCTCGAAAACATAGTGCTGAACTTCTATTCCTAGAGCAGGTCCTATGAGATCCGTGTTACCAAGACCTCTCACATTTAATTTTTGAAAATTATTAAACTGAAAGTTAAGTCCTCCTAAAAGATTGTAATAGGTACCTTTTTTATTGAGATCTCGTGTGGTTCTATAATAGATATTTGCACTTGTGTTAACGATAGATGTTGTAGAATTCGTGTCACTTGTGTGCAAGGATCCTACAATAGAATTTTTTGTGTTAAAGTAATAGCTTCCAGAAAATTTATAACCCGCAAGGTTGTTGAGTTCAGTTTGATTGAAAGTATCAAAGCTTGAAAATGTTTGAGCAAGATAGAGGTCAATTGTAGAAGTATAGATTGTTTTTGAACCTAAGTCTTTTATTGAGCCTGTTGAGATATTCGTTTTAGACGATTGTTTCGTTTTTACCTTTTGTTCAATAGGCATCTTTTTAGCAACAGGAAGAATTTTATCTTGAGAATTAATTTCTCTTTTATTAAAACCATGAAACCTAAATGTCTCATTGGCCATTAATGATAGGCTAAATAAAAGTGTGAGAGTGAATAACTTCATAAGTCTCCTGTTGATTTCACCTTCTTAACATTCAAGAATCAGGCCAATTACAAATATCTTATTTCCAAAGGATTGCCTACTTTCTATGGCGTCAAAAACTGTCAATGAGTCGCCATTTGTCACCATATTAGACAGATGGCCACCATTACTTGATTCGATCTCTGACTGTCAGTTAGAATAAAAAGTAAGAAACTCAAGTAATTAAGAAGTTAGGTTTTATACCGATAAGAGAGATGATGAAACGTTTTACCCTTCATTTTTTATTAATCACAATGCTAGTCAGTTGCTTGCAAGCTCCTACTAATTCTCGTTCAGATTCGGCAGATTTTGAGGGGAGTTCAGAAAATACTGGTAATGTTGATGGAGCAATCCCAGGGGATATTGGAGAGATTCTTAATCTTGATGATAGTTTTGCAGCTGTTGAAATTAGACACTTAATCGAACCTAAATTAGATGATGAATCAGATGGTGGAACTTACGATCGTAAGCTCACAATTCCAAAAAACTATAGCGGTTTTTTATATTTAGCCGGTCTCAATGTTTCAACATTAAGTTCAAAAAATGTAAAAGTACGTTTTCGCTTTGGAAGAACACGAGCGCCAATTGATGTACAAGCAACAGTTTCTTTAGCACCAGGGATAGCATCCAATGTAAGAACTCAGGTCTTAGTTCTAGATTTAGCAGCAAGGCCTTTTGAAGACTTAACTCTTAATTATGAACTCTACGATTATAAACAATACGATTTTACTGCAGGTGAAGAGCCAACTCAGTTTAATCGAGACTCTTACCTTTATTGCCGAGGCCTAACTTTAGAAGATGACCCAACAGTCGAAGGTTCATCATGTGATGCTAGTTCAGCGGCGGATGCTTCTTGTCTTTATAGTTATGCTAAAGTAATTGACCAGGGATTAATCCGAGATATCGATAATGTCCCAGTTATCCCAAGCGATGTTGCAGTTCAATCAGGTGATAATGGATATAATAATGATACAGATGAAGATATTTTGAAGAGATGCCTTCCAGATTCATATACAGGTTATAATGTGAATGCTGGAATTAACTTTCCTTTTAGCGGAAATGT
>JALZVK010000235.1 GCA_023301005.1 Saprospiraceae bacterium
TCAAGGTACAGACCTGCTGAGGTGATGATTCATGAAGGGAAAGATTATTTGATTCGTAAGAGAGAAACTATGGAAGATATTGTTCGGAATCAGGTTGAGATTTCATTTTGATTTTTGTCGAACTGACTTTTTTTATGATTTGACGGAATATCGAATATCGAACAAGGAATTTTGAATTTCGAAGTTTTGACGAATTAACTTGTTTTACTTACTTCGTAAGTCTTTGTTATTTTTAAATAAATTAAAAACCCAAATCTTCAGAATGAAGATTTGGGTTTCCTATTTTTATAAAAAAAAACAATACACTTACGAAGTAAGAAAAGATAAATCGTAAAAAAAGCCAAATCGTCAAACTTCATAATTCGAATGTTCGAATGTTCCCTTGTTCAGTCAAATCGTAAAAAAAGCCAACTCGTCAAACTTCAAACTTCTCAAATCCGTCTTCCCTTTTTCCCTTATTCAAATCCTACTTCCTCAAAACAATATCCACACGTCGACTCTTACTCCCCGTATCATCATAAGGAGAACCTGTAATAGCACCTTTCCCTTCTGCCTTAATTACATTATCAATAGTAACTCCAGATTCCTTTAAAAAATTAACAATTGACTTCGCTCTACGAGTAGATAATTTTTTATTATAATCAGCATCACCAGTACTATCAGCGTAGCCAACCACTTCAACTTTCCAATCTTTTTCTCTAGCCAATAATTTAGATAATTCCTTTAATTCATTTTGAGCTTTAGTCGTCAATTCCGAAGAATCAAACTCAAAGAAGAATTGAACCCTTTTTTCTCTAACAGGCGAACCCTTTCGAACTGCAACAGCTTTCACTTTTTCTTCTTCAGGAGTAAGTTCCAATTTTACTTGATTATTGGAAGTATTATCTTGAGCATCCAAAAATTGCGCATCTACAAAATACTCATAACCAGTTTCTTCGATTAAAAATGAATACCCTTTATTACCAGGTACACATAAAAAGAACCAACCCGTTTCATCAGAGGTAGCAGTAAATTCTAATTTCTCAGAATCTTTAATTTTTACAGTTGTAGCAATTGGTTCATTGGTACTTACATCAGTAATCAAACCTTCCAAGTGTACCATCGGTATAGGTCGTAATTCTTCAGGCAACTCAAATGCATAGATATCTAAACCTCCTGTTCCATCAGCTCTTTCCGAAGCAAAGTAAGCGGACTTTCCGTTTCCTTGCACATACATTCCAATCTCTTTCCCAGGGGAATTAATTGGATAACCGAGGTTAGTAGGTTTAGTCCATAGACCATTGATAAATTTAGAGACAAATAAATCTCCATCACCTTGACCGGGATGACCTGTACTTGTAAAATATAAAGTCTGTCCATCATTAGCTATAAAAGGAGCTTCTTCATCGCCAGCGGTATTAATCATTTCGCCTAAATTTTCAGGTACGCCCCAATCTCCATTTGGTTGAAGTTGACTCAAATAAATATCACCTCCACCGATTCCATTTTCACGAGTACTCGAAAAAAACATTTGAGTACCATCACAACTCACCGAAGGTTGAGAATCCCAATTACTAGAATTAAGATGTCCTTCCAATCGAGAAACTTCAACAATTTCTTCATCTTTCAAAGTTGCTTTATAAATATCGCAGCCACCTTCTGTATCTTCTCTCATACATCCCGAAAAGTAAAATGCTTTTCCATGCATTTCGAATCGAGCCATTCCTTCATTCTCATCTGTGTTTAATGAATTGCCATAAGCTTTTCCATTTGCCCAAGTTTCATCATTTTTTCTATTGCTGTAATAAACATCTTCGTTCGTGTCTTTTATTTTTCTAGTGTAAACAAATTTTTTCCCATCACTAGTAATAGTAGGAAGGTAATCGTCGTATTTAGAATTGATACTGCTGCCCATATTTGTGGGTTCATCGACAATCATACTTTTATCTAAATTTAGGATATAATTACAATTCATTTTTCTCTCTTCAATCATCAAATCGTAACTCACTTCTAAGCCAGATTCTTTTTTGATATTAGTATAATTATTATCCTTCATTCGCTCGTAGCGATTATAAAAATATAAAGCTAATTCCGCATCTGCCAATTTGAAATAAGCTTCACCACATTCAAATAGCGCAGCGCGAGAAAGTTTATCATCTAATTCGAAACTTTGCTCATAAGCTTTGATTGCTTCTTGAAATTGTCCCAGTTCTAAATATGTTTTTCCTAAGAGTCGGTGAGCTACTGCAAAATTATTTTTGATTTTTACTGTATGCTTGAACTGTTTTGCTGCGGCTTCAAATTTGCCTTTGTTTAACAGTCGTTCTCCTCTACGAAGAGATTCTTTGGCACTATTAGTTGCTTTAAATTCATCTTGACCAAAAGAGATTTGGCTAAGGAATAAAAGGAGTGTGATGAAATAAAATTTAATGTTCATGGATAAGTTATTTCGATTTCAGGTGTTTAAGCTTAGTAAATCGATATTATATTTCAGTAAAAATAATAAACAATTCTTCTCTAGCTCAAAAGAGTAAGTTATTTAAATCTACTCTCTGAATATTTATTGAGCGAATACTCAATGTTAAAATTTATATAAATAAGGGGAATATAATTTTTTAAAATATAAGTTCTTGGACATAATTATTCATAATTTATTTTGAGATTATTTTTTAATCAATCGAGGCAAAAAACGTAGGCGATGCT
>JALZVK010000236.1 GCA_023301005.1 Saprospiraceae bacterium
ACTCAGCAATTGCTGAGTTCTTATTTTTTTATTTCGTTTCTTTAGATTTAGATTTTTTCTTTTTATCTTTTTCTTTTGATTTTTTTGTCTTAGTAATTACAGATATTTTCTTCTCTTTTTGAAGAGTATCACATTTTGAACATCTCTTTGTTTTTCTTTTTAGCTTTTGTTTACAGTCTTTATTAATACATGGAATTTTCCTTTTTGCTGCTATGATCCACCATAGAAAGAAGAAGGTGATAAATGAAAGAAAGGGAATAACGACATAAGGGTTAATTCATATATATTGTTCTACGTATTCAATCTTAAATTCTTCCGCTGAATTATATTCAATCATCTCTCAGTCTGCATCTTCGTATTCAACTTCGATTACTGCTTTGATAGTTTTGGTTTTCCTTTTTTCAGATATTCTTTCCCACGGTTTTTGAAATCTGTTTTCAGCTAAGTTTTGTTTTGTATAATATTCTCATGGTTGCCAGTATTTTACTACTTGATTTCCGGAATCATCGTAACTTTTATAAGGAAATCATTTCCATACTGATTCAAAATTTCTTTTTGTTTTTGGAAGAACATTTCCTCATTCATCATTAAGAGGGAGATAATCTACAATTTCTTCTCAAATTACTGCACCAAAATCATTTTTTTGAACTTCTTTTCCAACTCATTTAATAGTTTTTCAATTTTCATCAACAAGCTTAATTTTTCATTGTGGCTTTACGTGTGTATTTCAGTTATTATTGATAGGAAGTGTAAATGATACTTCAAACGTTTCTAGTCAGTTGATTCAGCTGTTCCCATTGGTTCAGTCATTATTTTCTCGGTCTGGTAAACCTTGATCATCATCTAGTATTCATTCATTTAGAGTATTTGTAGAATTATCGCTATCTTTATTTTCTTTAGAACTAAATGGATTATCTATACATTTTCCATCAAAGTTACTTGCTGTGAGATCTCAAAAAGGACAATCATCAGTTCCAATAATCGATATATTTCATGTTTCATTAGAATCATTTCATTCGTTTCAATTTTCTTGATTTTTTCCACTTCCTGTTCATCCAGTTTCTGGGCCAAGAGCTGGTATAGTTTTCTGTCAAATAACAACACCATCAATTACTATATCAACAACAATTTCTCAGGCTACATTCACAAGAATTAAAATCCCGTAATCAACATTGATTCCAATATTTCAAGATGTAGTAGTTTCAGATCCTGGATTTTTAAAGAAAACTGCTCAATAATGTCATCCCGGTGTTGCCCTGAAAGGCACATCAATATCAAAACTAAATCATTTGGTTTCTCAGGGCGCTAGTGTAATACTTTCTGTGTCAATAGTTATCCAAGTTGAGATTTGTTGATCTGGAAAGACAAGCTCACTTTTTCTTACGAAACTTGGTGTTCCTGTGGCGTCATTTGCCTGAAAGTCAGATGCTCCAGTAAAAAGTGTAACAGTTTCATCACTGTTGTTACGAATTTGAGCAAGCCTTGTAACCTTGTCTCATTGTTCAACATCAATCTCATATCTCAATGGAGTGAGTGTAAAATTAATCGAAGCATATGCTGAGTTTCAAAAAAAAATTAGCAAGATACAAATTATAAATAGTTTTATTTTATGTTTTATCATTATATTCTTTGTCTTTTAAATAAATATTATTAACATCTATTTGAATTATATAAAAAAAACGAAAAAATAAAAAAAAATCTAACAGTAATTGTTAGATTTTTTTAATTAAAATGATTACATTTTTGCAATTAGAAGTTTGCAGTCACTGTAAAAGTAACAAAATCTTCATATTCTCCAGCTGGAGTTTCTGCTGATATAGTAGTTTCAACATTAAATTTTACATCATCTACAAGATTTGTAGCTTCAGGATTATTTGTTGAATATACTGTATGTTCAGTAGTATCATCATTTATTTCTGTAGCAGTAGCAAGACCAGTTGCAGCAAAAGCTGTAAAACTAGAATCGTCAGTTGCAGTAGGGGCTGAAGCCCAAGTATAGCTTTCAGCAACATCATCGGCTGTAAGGTCATTAATTTGAATAGCAGGATTCAAAAGATTTGTAAGACCAGCGTTTTGACTTCTTGCTGTAATTGAAACACCAGATACGGCATTTGTCCCAATTTCAAGATCAAGCTCACCAGTTGAAGTTACTCCAGGAACAAGATTTCCAAGATCAATTTCTTCTGCAGATATTTCCATGTTTAATGTTGGAAGTACTGTAGCGTGGATTCTAATATCTGTAACTGATCCAGAAGCACTAGATCCTGGTCCAAATACATCGTTCCAGTCGATTGAAGTGTCAAAAGCACCAGAACCAGTAACAGAACCTGTACCAATTTGAGTTGCGCTAGTATCTGCAGCTCCTGTCATTGCAATTGCTGAGAGTGCAGTAACTGCGAAAACTTTTTTTATTTTTGTTTGTAACATGTACATTAAAAATTAAAAAATAAATATAATTAATAATAGAATGTTTTTAGACGATTTCTATCATGTATATATAGTTTAACACATTAAAATATGATTTGTCAAAAAAAATACAAACTTTCTTTGAAAACAATATATAATAATAGAAAAAAATATTGCAAAAATGAATTTATTACTAGAATACTAATGTTTAATTTACTAAGAAGCTAGTTATGATAAAAATTAAAGATCTTGCAGTAGAAGTAGCAAATACACATGAAAAAATTATAGAGAATATATCTCTAGATTTTGATATGTGAAATAATTATTGTTTACTTGGAAAAAATGGTAGCGGAAAATCAACTCTTAGTGCGGTATTGGCTGGAAGTCCAAAATATGAGGTAATTTCGGGTTCAGTGCAAATAGAATGAAAAGACTTACTCGAAATGTCTCCAGAAGAAAGAAGTCAGGCTTGAATATTTTTATCATTTCAAAATGTACCAGAAATACCTGGAGTAAAGATGAGTGAATATTTGAGAACTATATATAACCAGTACTTAAAATATAATTCTCCAGATACTCCAGAATTATCCCCATTTATATTTAAGCGTCATATAAAAAGCTTTTTAGCAGATCTTGATATAGATGAAAATTTTCTCGACAGAGATTTAAATGTATGATTTTCTGGATGAGAAAAAAGAAAACTGGAAATACTCCAAATGAAGCTTCTCTCTCCAAAATATATTATTCTTGATGAAATAGATAGCTGACTCGATCTCGATGCTTTTAGAAAAGTGTGCGAACTCTTAAAATCTATTGATACAAAAGAAAACACACTTATAATAATTACACATTATTTCAAGATACTTGAGTATATAGATGTAGATAGTGTTCATATTCTAAAAGCCTGAACACTTGCAAAATCATGAGGAAAAGAACTTGTCGAGCAAGTTATGGAAGAAGGATACGATAAATTAGCATAAAAAAATCCTTATAATAATGATATAAGGAAATAGTCATAAGTAGAAAGTCCCGCATAAGCGGGACAAGATGATGACGAAGAGTAATTACTTATTCATCATCGATTTCTGGAGGTGGCCATATCCATTTGGGTATTAAATGCAGGCATAGCCACAAGAAAAATGTAACGAAAATGGCTATTATAATACTGAATCCTATGGGATGTTGCCCCATTAGTGCATCTAATTTTCCCATTATTATTCTCCTAATTTTGTTAATACCACAGCATTATACACTTTATGCGTATAATTTCACTGAATATCAACATATATATAATAATATAAAAAATAAGACATGTCAAATAATTCAACCGTAACAACATCTGGGACTTGGGACTTCAAGGACGAGGGTATAAAATACTCGACTGAGTTTATTCAGGGAATAAATGAAAAAGTCGTGAGACAAATCTCTGAGTCGAATAAAGAACCAGAATGGATGCTTGAGCTCAGACTCAAGGCTTTAAAAATCTATGAAGAAAAATCTATGCCAGCTTGGGGACCAAGCTTGGATAAACTCGATCTGGATAGTATTTATTATTTCGCAAAGCCAGAAGGAGCCTGAAATAATAAAACTTGGGACGATGTTCCTGAGGATATTAAAAATACTTTTGATAGACTCTGAATACCAGAGGCTGAGAAAAAATCTCTCGCTGGAGTCGGTGCTCAATACGATAGTGAGACAGTCTATCACAGTTTAAAACAAGAATTGCAAGACAAGTGAGTAATTTTTGATGATATGAGTAATGCGCTTATTAATCCTGAATATGAAGCTCTTATAAAAAAGCATTTTACAAAGTCTATTCCTCTGACTGATCATAAATTTGCAGCCTTGCATTACGCTGTATGGAGTGGGGGAACATTTATGTATATCCCAGAAGGTGTAGAGATAGATGAACCATTACAATCATACTTTAGAATGAACGTAAAATCAGGAGGACAGTTTGAACATACGATGATTATTCTAGAAGAAGGTTCAAAAGCTCATTATATAGAAGGATGTAGTGCTCCAAAGTATGATGAAAATTCACTTCACGCTTGATGAGTAGAAATATTTGTCGGAAAAAATGCTACGATGAGATATAGCTCTGTAGAAAACTGGTCTATGGATACCTACAATCTCAATACAAAAAGAGCAATAGTAGAAGAAGGAGGATATATGGAATGGGTATGAGGAAACCTCGGTTCTAATACAACTATGCTCTATCCTTGTAGTGTATTAAAATGAGATAATTCTAGTGCTGATCACTTATGAATTGCTTTAGCGTCAGACGGACAAAATCAAGACACTTGAGCAAAAGTTATTCATATTGGAAAAAATACGACTTCTAATATTATGAGTAAATCTATCTCAAAATGAAGTGGGATTAATACTTATAGAGGTTTAGTAGAAATAAAAAAAGGAGCAATAAATTCTACCGTGAAAGTAGATTGTGACGGGTTACTGATAGATAAAGACTCTGTTTCAAATGCTGTCCCAGATATTAATGTCCGTAACTCAGAGAGTATCGTTGCTCATGAAGCAAGTGCCTGAAAGATTAATGAAAATGATCTCTTCTACCTACAAAGTAGAGGGATCTGAGAAGACGAAGCAAAAGCCATGATCGTAAATGGATTCATTAGTCCTATAATGAAGGAACTCCCACTAGAGTACGCCTCAGAAATGAATGTACTTATTGCGATGGAAATGGAAGGAGGGATATAAAACAGCTAAAATATAAATATTTGATAGAATCGAATATTTTTGTATAATTATTTTAATACTTTAATTGAAAATTATTATGACAACTATAACGATTGATGATTCAAAATTATCAAGTAAGTATTCAGCATCAGAGCTGGAAATGAAAATATCTCAATATCTTTCAGATGAATTTTGAGCAGAAAAATTGGATGTATTTTCAATAGATAGTTCGAATATTTCTGATTCTTCTCAAAAACGTTTGAAAGACATTGATTCTCTAGGGTTTAGTGATTACTAGATATGAAGATTACAAAGATTCTTATTGCTAGTGATCTTGTTGAATATCTTGAGGCAAGGTGATTAGAAAAACAATACTTTAAAGCCAAATCTTTTTTATTGTTATGACATTATAGTATTGTTCAGCTCAAAAAAAGACAACCAAAAGAAGATTGAATATTCTATTTCAGAATTAATAGACAATATCGAGCACTTTGCAAAATAGAAGAAGGTGTAATAAAGATATTTGATATTGATGATCATCAGGATTAGAGATGGAAGGAGGGATATAAAAAAGCTCCTAACTTCGGGGCTTTGGTTCGGAGGAAGTGCCTTTGCATTGTGGGCTAGCTGTTCCAAATAACCAGTTTGGATCAATGGTATGAGATTTTACTACTCCTCTTGCATTTAATCTAACCATTTTTCCACACTGAGGACACTCTACCTTTCTTTTCCTTCCTTTTTTAGCTATAATATATATCTCTATTAGAGAAATGAATGGATAAAAACTATAAAAGTATTATATATTATGTCAAACATAAAACTTGATAAACATCTGATTTCTGAAATAGAGGAAAAATGAATTAAAAAAATAAAGGTATTTTTTTATGATGCTGGGTGTTCTGGGAAGAAGGTAGATATTGTTTTTGATGATTTTGAAACAGAATGACTTATTTCTATAAGCTCCCCACTCAATGGAGAGGGGCTTGGGGTGAGTTTTCAAATATATGCGGAAAAAGAAGATGCAGAGCACTTTGAGGACTGTAGAATAACGAGGATACAAAAAGCTGATCATACAGGGGAGATAAAATCGAGGTATATTTATACTTCTGATGAAGTGCTTGATAGATGTGGATGTGGAACAAGTTTTGGTTTTGAGAAGAAAAAACCTACAATAGACTTGAATAAATTACAAAATTTAAAAAATAGATTTAATTAATAAAAAAATCCCTATTGCTCCCTCTCTTATCTAAGAGAAGGCTGGGGTGAGTTACTATGAAAATAACAGAATCATGATTTTATAAACTCTCAGAAATATTGAACTGAGAATGAGATATAGAAGTTGCTGATAATTTAGAGGTATCGTTTTTTGATAGTCTAGAATGAGATTTGAAAATGAAAGTATGAGCAAGATCAAAACTCAAATACTTTTCTTATTTTTCAAGTGATGTTTGAGCTGAGAAAAAATATAATAAGGAAGTAGTATTAGTCTGAGAATGAGCAGAGTCATATATTCAAAGTATGAATTATTCTGAAGAAAATAATCTTTCTGTTCGTATCTCAAGCGAATCACTCACAAATAATGGAAGACTTGATACGAATATACTTTCTTTTGCGGGGAAAGGATGAAAGATCGCAGTAGATGGAATACTGAGAATTGAAAAAGAGACAACCTGAAATAAATGAGAACTTGACGAAGAAAATATTTTTCTTGGAAATGACGCACAAATTTCAGGAATACCAACTCTCTATGTTGAAACAAATGATATGGAAGCAGGGCATGCTTGTCGTATGGAAAGAATTAGTGATGAAAAATTATTTTATCTGAGAAGTAGAGGGCTATGAAGAGAGAATGCGCTTGCTATTATGATAGAAGCAAAAATAAAAAATATATATGCAGATCTAGAAACTATTGATGCAGATTTTTATGAAGCACTTATAGAAGATATTTTGAATACTATCCAATAAGCTAATCTTTAGATATGAGTTTAAAAAAAGATTTCCCAATTTTTCTCAGTAATTCCTGACTTGTTTTTTTGGATTCTACTTCAACAACTCAAAAACCAAGCTATGTAATAGATGGAGTAAAAGATTATTTAGAGACCAGTTATGCTAATATTCATAGGGGAAGCTATAGTTTAGCTGAGAATTCTGAGAAGCTATATATAGATTCTAAAAAGAAAGTTGCTGATTTTATCTGAGCAGAGTCATGGAGAGAAGTTATTTATACGATGAATTCGACCTATGCAGCAAACCTACTCACATCATCAATACGTAGATCAAAAATATTAAAAAAGTGAGATATTATTTTAGTATCAATAGTGGAACATCATGCAAATATAGTTCCATGGCAAATTTTGGCACAAGAAACAGGGGCTGTTTTGGAATATGTATGAATCAATGACGATTATTTTCTTGATATGGATGCTTTACAAGTTAAATTAAAAAATCCAAAACTCAAAATAGTTTCTCTGACACATGTTTCAAACGTAACAGGAGAAATCTTTCCACTTGAAGAAGTTGGGAAGCTTATAAGACAATGAGAAAATACTCCTCTATTTTTTATAGATGCCTCACAAAGTGTTCCACATTTTAAAATCGACGTTAAAGAATTATGATGTGACGCACTATTTTTCACAGGTCATAAGATAATGGCAGATAGTGGTATTGGAGTGTTATATGGAAGAAAAGAGTTTCTAGAATCTCTTGAACCAGGATTCTCAGGTGGTTGAGCTATATCATGGGTACATAAAGATACTTTCAAAAAAGCATCAGTTCCTGATGCTTTTGAGCCAGGAACTCCCAATTTGAGTGGAGCAGTGAGTCTTCTGAAATCGCTTGAATATATAGAAAGCATCTGATGATATGAAACTATAGAATCCCTTGAAGCAGAGCTTGTAGTGTATGCTTTAGAAAAATTTAATCAGAGACCAGAGATTTTACTGCAATGATCAATAAGTGCGAAAAATAGAGTCTGAGTATTCTCTTTTTATCACGATACTATTCATGCTGTAGATATAGCTGACTATCTCGCTGAAAAAAATATATGTGTCAGGTCAGGGCAACATTGTGCTGAACCATTTATGATAGATAGTTGAATTAAATGAAGCTGCAGAATGAGTCTATATCTCTATAATACAAAAGAGGATATTAATAGATTCTTTGAAGTGTTAGATGAATGTATTGAAAGTTTAATCTAGATTCCAAGAAAATAATATTTACTTATTAAAAGTTATATTCATAATATGTTTATAGTTTTTATTTTTAGAAAATATTATTTATGAATAATGGAAATAAATGACCAAAATACTGAACAAAAAGGCATTTAGTGTATTATGAAAAAATGTTAGGTTTTTCTAGAGAGTTACTAGGGTGAAAAATTGTATTAGATTTATGATCATGATTGTATGATTTACAAAAGGATTTAGAAGAACTGTGAATTGACTCGAGAGTTATAAATCTAGATATGAGAGATAACGTACAAAATGAATGAGTGGTTGCTGATATGACAGAGCCTCTGGAGTTTGATGATGATTATTTTGATGTTGTATTATCACTTTGGTCTTTGTATCAAATTGATCCAACAGATAGGTTAGGTGTTCTCAAGGAAGCGATGCGAGTTGCAAAAGCTATTCACATATGACCTGTATATCAAGATGATATTGATATTATGCAAGAGTTATGTGAAGAAATGAATTACGAAGTCATTCTTTGTCAACATCAAAAATATGGATGGCATTCATATTGAGAACATCTCGTTTGACTCATTCATCTATCTTTAGCTGAAAAGATAAGGCCATGGATATCGAAATTTCAAAAAGAAGCGCATTATATAATATCATCTGATGAAGATTATAATACATATCGAGATTCACAAATACAAGATCGAATAATTGATACAAAGCAAAGGGCTATGGAGCAGGTGTTATGGTGACTAATAAAGAAACAATGAGATGCAAGATTGTGTATATTAAAGAAGAAGAATCTATAAAATAATTCTTGACTCAGACTTAAAAATCTATACAATTTTAGCACCTAATATATTTAAGTGCTTAATTTAAGAGAACAAATGACAAAAAAACATAATTTTGAGGCAGAAACTGGAAGAATTCTAGAGCTTTTAACTCATTCAATATATTCAAATAAAGAAATATTTTTAAGAGAACTCGTTTCAAACTCTAGCGATGCTATTGATAAAGCTCGTATTAAGAGTTTGACTGATACTACTTTCTTACAAGAAGGAGAACAGTTTCAAATTGATATTTCTGTTGATAAAGAAAAAAGTACTATTACTTTGAAAGACAATGGTATTGGTATGACAGAAGAAGAATTGCATAGTAATCTTTGAACGATTGCAAAATCTGGTACGAAAGAATTCTTGGATAAACTAAAAAAAGCAAAAGAAGATGGAGATCATAATCTTATAGGACAATTTTGAGTAGGTTTTTATTCAAGTTTTATGGTAGCAGATAGTGTGGAGGTAACTACAAGATCTTGACTAGATAAAAAATCTCATACTTGGAAAAGTGATGGAAAATCTGATTATGAAGTAGTAGAAGCTGATAAAAAAGAGAGAGGAACAGAAATAGTACTTCATATAAATGAAGCAAATACTGAACTTCTTGAAGACTGGAAAGTGAGAGAACTTGTAAAAAAATACTCAAACTATGTTTGAGTTCCTATTATGATGCCTGAAATAGAAAATGAAGAAAATAAATGAAAGAGAAAACTTGAGCAAGTAAATGATAGCAAAGCAATTTGGAAGAAATCAAAATCTGAAATAACTGATGAGGAACTAAAAAGTTTTTA
>JALZVK010000237.1 GCA_023301005.1 Saprospiraceae bacterium
GAACCACCTGAACCACCTATTCCATAATTACGCTGCATTTGCCAACCTCCTTCTCCAAGATATATCTTGTTGTTTTCTCTATCGATGCTTTTTATTCTATACTGCATATTTCCCCAACTATGGCTTTGGAATCCATGTAAAATCCCAGTTTCTGGATTTCCCCATTTTTTAGTTGAAAAAGTAGTAGCATCAAATCCTACCCATTTATCTAATCTTGAATTTGAACCTCCTTTTACACGGTTATAACCATTCCCGCTTCTCAAAGGATTATCATAATCATAATTAGGAAAACGAGCTCTGACTTGCCTTTCATCATTAACAAACAATTGATCTATCGTCAAATCCTTAGGAATTTGAGTTTGATAAATACCATCCTTATATGCTGTCCATTCTAAATTCTTTAACTGTTGAGTCCCTTTAATAACAACCTTAGCTCCAGGCAAGGAAGAAAAAACTACCCGTTTTTCAGAAGTTCCAGAACAGTCTTCTCCTAATTGAATAGTTTGATTAATGTAATATTCTCCTGAACTGAACCAAACAGTTACCGCTTCTTTACCTGCATATTTTTTTACTTGACTTACAGCTTTTTCAAAACTTAAATAAGGACTCTTTTGTGTTCCTGAATTTTCATCATTACCGTTGGTCGACACATAAATATCTTTAGCAAAAGAAAAATTCTGGATGAACAAAAAAGCAACTAAAAAAAACAACAATTTATTTTTACTCATGATTCTATATAATTAATGCATCGAAAGTAAAAATAAATTTCAAATAAAAGAAAATTTATATTTCAATGTAGAAAGTTCTTTAAAAGGAATTTTGAACGAAAAATTGCCTTCTAAAAATAGAATAGATTACAGCCTTTTAATAATATAATTAATACTCATAAGCTAAAATAAAAAAACAAAAAGAAGTCCGTGCCTAATCGAATAAACACCACCACTCAAAGTAAACTTTGAGCGAAGTGAACCTCTCTCACCACCAAGCGTATTATTCCAATCATAACAATACTCTTACATTTCCTATTTCCCAACCTTACCTAGAATGAGGAATAAATATTTTAGTTTATCTTGCAGATGTAAAACTTCACAACAGTAAAGCTTTTCACAAACTAAAGTCTCATAAAAATCACTCCCTAAAAATAAATCATCATGATAAAATCAAACAATATGAAAAATTATATTCAACTAATAAGTTTATTTTCTATTCTAGCGTTTCTCTATTCTTGTACCGATACTAATACCAATCAAGTTGAACAACCTTTCAAAATTGCTGAGGTATCTCCTTGGTGTATCATAGGTTTTGATTCTTTAGATAGAACACCGCAACAACGTATTGATATGTTGAAGGAAATGGGATTTACAAAATATGGTTTTAATAAAGGTAAGGGAGACTTGACTACAATGAAGGATGAATTCCAACTCGCTAAAGAAAATAACATTGAAATAACTTCAATATTTTTATGGTTAAATGCCAAAAGAGATAGCATCGGAAAATTGAGTCCTGCGAACCAAGAGTTGTTGGGTAACTTAAAAGATATAGGATATAAACCAACAATTTGGGTAAGCTTTAGCGATAACTTTTTTAAGAAACTGAATCAAGAAGAGTCTATTGAACTCTCTATTAAAATGATTGAGTATGTCAAAACAAAAGCAGATGAATTAGGATGCAAATTAGCAATATACAATCATCATGGTTGGTTTGGAAATCCTCATAATCAAGTTGAAATTTTAAAAAAAATAAACCGAGATGATATAACGATGGTTTACAATTTTCATCATGCTCAAGAACACGTAGATGAATTTCCTGCAATCGTAAAAAAGATAAAACCGTATTTGTCTTATGTCAATCTGAATGGTGTAAAAAAAGAAGGGCCTCAAATCTTACCAATAGGTAAAGGTGATCATGAAATTGAAATGATCAAACAATTAATGGATGAAGGTTATCATGGCCCGTGGGGAATTTTAGGACATATCAAAACTGATGACGTAGAAAAAGTTTTAGAGCGAAATATTGATGGATTGGATTTGTTGAATAAGAAATATAGTACGGAAGAGGGGAAATAGAATTGGCATTTTATTTATTTATTTACTTATGCTTTTCTTATAACAATACTTTTACATATTTTAACAAATCTACTTAGATTCGGGATTTAGAATTTCCAATTAAAATTATTAGGTGTAAAAATTTACCTTAATATTTTTCCTCAAACCACGATTGGAGACAATCAAAAAAATAAAGAATGAACAGCTTAATAGAAAAGAAAAACGACATTGTAAATTTCTGGAGTATTGAAGAAGAAGCTGACCGAGAGAAACTGATTCAAGAAATAAGAAAATATTCTGAGATAAAAAGAGAAGAAGAATTAGCATCAGAAATTAGAGAGAACTTCGAACAAATAAACTTTTCAGGAATAAGTGTGATGTATGAAGCATTATGTAAAAATCCTAAAAAATGGTCAAACTTCTATAAAGAGGAATATATTCGAGCTTTTGAATCAGCAAAAAAATATGATAATGCTTTTGAAATTTTAGCATGTTTAGATGAAATATCTTTTGTTGAAGATAGCCAACTAGAATCTAGAGATGATATAATCGAACTTTTAGAATCTCATTTATCGCATGAAAAAGATCCAATTCGACATAGAGCGATATGGCTTTTAGGAGATTGGATTTCGGATGATAATAAAAGTAAATACATTCATATAATTCAAAAAATCATAACCAAATTAGATGACAACAATTGGAAAGTGAGATACATAACAAAACTAATTCTTGAAGACATGGACAGGCTTCCAAAAGATTTTAAATTAAACTTCTTAGACAAGCTAAGAGTTAAATTTTTACATCCTTTTAAAATGGAATAAATATAACTGTTGGATATAATACTTTTCTCCTCCAATACAATAATAATTTTACGTCTAATTTTTTTCTCAAAAACTACCTTTATCCTTTATAAAAAAAACAATAGCGATGAGAAGTATCATCTTCATTATCTCAATAATTATATTTCTTTCCTTCGAAATTACATCTTGCCATATAAAAAAAGAGACTACAAAATCACATACAAACGATATTGAAAAAAAAGAATGGATAGAATTAGACTTTGAAATATTGACGGATGAAATCTCTTTGAATGAAATAAAAAAGATAGAGGATTTTAAAGAAAGATTAATCGCATATTTGACTCTTGAAATCTTAGCAACATTAAAACAAATAAGTAAAACCAATAAAAATATAAAATTCGACCATTTAATTATAAATGAAAATTTTGAAATTATAAATATCAAAAGGGAAAGTAAAAGCGATTTAATTAGGTCTTATGATTACACGCCAATATTCGACCCTGAGACTTATGAAGATGAAATCAGAGATATAAAACCTAATCAATATTCTATAGATTCCATAAATTTGGTGAATGATTTTAAATTCTACAAAAGCGTACCTGATACATTTCTAATAAGGATTAAGAAGCAGTATTTTGAAAAAGAAATATATTCGAATTGGGATACATTGATTATTAAGTAATTGAAGTTTTTTTAAAATGAATGAAATTAGCATTGTAAATCGGTAAGTGAGTATATGAAAATTGAATTTGGTTTTTCAAAAAAAGAAATTCTAAAATTAATTTCACAATTTGATATCGAACCAGATTATAAAATAAAGTATCTTGGAGCAGGACATCAAAAAGTATTTTCAATCTTATGTGAGTTCCAAAGAAGTAAATTAATTGCCTTCGATTATTATGGGTTGTCTCCAAATACAGAAGAGCAATTAACCAAATTCGTAAAAAGTGAATTGAAAAAAGGAAAGTCTGCTATCTGTTTTGATAATCTTTATTATATCCCTAAAAATCCTGATTCAGATATGATTTTGAATTTGGAAATTCGACGAGTGCCTTAAAACAAACTTTAAAATAACAATATTTTTACATTTCCAATTCCTACCTCACTTAGAATAAATTTCCAGATTTTTCACTTTATATTCCGTTCTTAAAAATTCATTCAGAATGAACCCTATTCAGTAAATTAATTCAAAACAAAAAAATGAACCCATCCAAAATACTCTTACACTTCCTTATCCTATTTTTCTTTAGCTGCAATGCACAACATTCTGTAACTACAAATGAAATTATTAGAACAGACGAAAATTTGTTTGGCGTAAAATCTAAGGAAGGGAAACAGTTAATAGAGCCTATTTATAAAAGCATTAGAGTAATCCGAGATTTCGAAAAATTAAAGCTCCCTCCTACCGAAGGTATTCATCGACAAAAACAATTGGAATATTATTCAGTTACGAATACAGATAAGCAACAAGCGATATTTGATAAAAATGGAAAGTTGATATTCGACTTTATGGATTGTTTGAATATGGTAATTGACCCACACACTCAGACTGTGGTGATTACTAAAAAGACTTCAGCGAATCCTCAACCAAGAAGTTATTTATATCACATCAATGGAAAATTACTATTCGATACTTCTTATGAAAATATAGGATTTATTACTTATTCAGATTTGATTGTATTGGTTGCGGAGGATAGTCCGAATGAAGAATTCTATTTGTACAATCCTTTTACAAAAAAGAAATTAGGCCCTTACGATCACTTTAATATCTTTAATGAAGATAGCCGATTAATGGGAGTCAAAGATTCTGAATTGGAAAAATATAAAAAGCTAAACGTCATTACCGTAAGAAAAGAAATAGAGAACGAATATCATTGGGGAATGATTGATGCTAAAGGCAATGAAATTTTACCATTAGAATATAAAAAAATAACAATCCTCTTACAAAGACATAAAAATCATCCTGCATTTAAAAATGCTAAAAAACCAGAAGGTGTGGATTTGATTTTTACTGGGGCGCATATCTCTAAGCCTTCAACTGCCATATATTTTGATAGTAATTTTAAGAAATATGAATTTTAAGTGATCTGAGTAGAGAAGTAGTATTTCAAATTAAAGACCTAGAAGGTTTTATTCGTAGTTTGTGTTTTTTAAAATTCAACTATTTTACTTACTCAAAATATACGAACATGAAATTCTCTACTTTCTTTATCTTATTTTTTACTATTACAATTTGCCATTCTCAGTCATTGCCTATTGATTTTGAAAACGCAATCACCACCGCTGACTTCGAAGATTTTGACGGCGGAACTGCTGAAGTCATTCCCAATCCTCAATCCAACGGTATCAATACAAGCTCGACAGTTGCTCAAATTGTTAGAGATGGCGGAACAATTTGGTCAGGTAGCAAAATCGAATTAGCTGCTAATTTAGACTTTTCAACTTTCAATTCCATTACCATGAAAGTCTTTACAACTGCACCAATTGGGACTATTGTAAAATTCAAATTGGAAGGTCCAGGTAATCCTACCGAAAGAGATGTTCCTACAACGGTATCAGGTGAGTGGGAAGAAATGACTTGGGATTTTACAGGAACTCCTAGTAATTTGAATACACTTGTTTTTATGTTTGATTTTGGAAATACAGGAAATGGTTCTGCTAATTCTACTTTTCTTTTTGATGATGTAGAACAATTATTTGGCGGACTTCAATTGGACTTACCAGTTAATTTTGAAGGGAATGATTTTAATTATACGGTGACTGATTTTGGAGGAAATAATTCTTCATTAATCGAAGATCCAACTAACTCTAACAATAAAGTTATTCAATCCATCAAAACGGATCAAGCTGCAACTTGGGCAGGAACGACAATTGGAACCAATGCAGGTTTTGTCAATGATATTCCTTTGACTTTGAATAACTCGATTATGTCAGTTAGAGTTTGGTCGCCTACGGCGGGAACACCTATCCGATTAAAAGTTGAAGATTCCAACGACCCGACGCATACTTGCGAAACGGAAATCAATACTACTGTTGGTGGAGATTGGGAAATTATGGAATTTGATTTTGCAACGGAAGCACCTGGAACTGCTGCGCTAAGTTTTGGTTTGTCAAATGGTTGGACTTATAATATGGCTTCTATCTTTTTTAATTTCGGAACGGAAGGAGCTACGGCAGGTGAACAAACTTATTTTTTCGATGATGTTTATTTTGGCGAGATTATTTTAAGTACTAATAATTTGGAACAAATTGACTTGAATGTTTTTCCAAATCCTTCGACTACTCAATGGACGATCTCAACTAAAAATACAACTATCAATACGGTTCAAATAATTGACTTACAAGGAAGACAACTTTTATTTGTAGAACCTAACAATACTTTTACAAATATCAATTCTAGTGATTTTGCTAAAGGAATTTATTTTGCAAGAATCACAACGCCTGAAGGAATTAAAAGTGTGAAGCTTTTGAAGGAATAATAAATTTTGATTTTTACCGCAGAGTTAAGAAGGAGTTTGGCACAGAGTAACGCAGAGTTTTTTTTAGTTTTAAATTAGAAAACTCAGCGCAATTCTGCGCCAAACTCTTTTCTAACTCTGCGGTAAAAAAAAAGCTAATTCGTCAAAACGCTCTACACAACCGCCATATAAATAACCGCATCATGAATCCCATCACAGTCCTCCAAATCCCTTTGGAATTTCATATTCAATTTTTCAAATACTCTAATCGAAGCGACATTTGCCCTTGCAGCCCTACCTATGATTTCTTTTAAATTCAATTCCACAAAACCATATTCCAAACACGCCTTCGCCGATTCTGTAGCATAACCTTTGTTCCATTCTTTTTTAAAAAAACGATAACCAATATCGACGAAACCTTCTTCATGATATTTTAAGCCACACCATCCAATAAATTCATTTGTTGATTTTAAAATAACAGACCATCTACCAAAACCAGTTTTTTTATAAGTATTATAATTTTCCAAAAACTGTCTGGCATCTTCTACAGATGCGAAAGGCTCGTCACCTGTATATTTAAGTACATCATCATCAGCATTTAACTCAAACATTTTTTGAGCATCGGAGGTATCAAATTCTCTTAACTGTAACCGCTCAGTTTCTATGATGAATTTCATAACAATACTTTTACATAAATCAGAACAGGGAGGAGAGAAGAGAGAAAAGAGAGCATTATACTAATTAGAAATAAATCAATCTATAAGATGATTCTCTTTTCTCTCAATATAATGGTCTCTACTCTCTATTCTAATGAATTACTTTTTCCCTTTACGTCGGCGACCTCGATCACTTCTTCCACGTTCACCACCTCTTCCACTTCCACTTCCTCCGCCGCTCCTTGAATAACCACCACCGCCTCTTCTTCTTTGATCAGAACCACCGCCGCTACCACGATGTCCTTTTTTCTTTTGGGAAATTTCAACAGAAATATCCACACCTTCAAAATCTTTTCCAGTCAACGAACTAATCAATTTATCTTCCA
>JALZVK010000238.1 GCA_023301005.1 Saprospiraceae bacterium
ATGATACTTCTTTGAAAAAAAGTCAAATAGCGCAGACTATGTTCCTATTTTTTTTTTGCATCGTTTCATCAAAAAATGAACATTTTTATCTCAAAATTTAATTCCCCAACAAGCTCTTAATCTTTCAAATAATCAGAAGGAAGTTTGCCAAAACGTTTTCTATATAATTTAGAAAAATATTGCGCTGTATTAAATCCTACTATATAAGAAATTTCGGAAACAGTATCATAAGCTTTACTTTCCAAAAGCTGTCTAGCTTTTTGAAGTTTGATTTCTTTTAAATAACTACCTGCCGTCATCCCAGTTATCTTTTTGACTTTACGACTGAATTGTCTTTCTCCAATAGCCATTTCATGAGCTATTTGATTGATATTGAAATTTGGAGAGGTAACTTTTTCAAAAGCTAAAGTTTCTAATTTTTTTAACCATTTTAAATTTGCCGATTCGAGAAGAGGTAGGCTATCAATTTTATCATCATTCGAAGCTGTATCTTCTTGAGATTCAGCTTTTCTTAAATTTACATTTTCTAACAAATTACTTACGAGTGCAATTAGTTCTTCTGGTTCAAAAGGTTTCGTCAAATAATCATCTACTCCAAAGGTAATGGCTTTGGCTCTATTAGAATTAGCGATGAGTGCTGTTAATAAAATTACTGGAATTAATTGCAACTGATTATCAGATTTCAATTTTTCTAACAATGTAAATCCATCCATTTCAGGCATCATTACATCTGAGATAATCAAATCAACATTATCATTTTCACTTAAAACTTGCAATGCTTTTTTTCCATTATTTGCAGTAATTATATTTGCTTGCGGTGAAAGTAAATCTTCAATAAAATTTTGCATCTCAATATTATCTTCAACAATCAAAACTGTATTATTATAATTGTTTTTGCTTATTGGAATAATATCTTGATTTACTTCTTCTATAAGTGTTTCCATTTCTTGCTGCTGAGTTATTTTTTCTTTGGTTTCTTCTTTTGGAAATATCAAAGTAAAAGTACTTCCCTTTCCTATGGTGGAAGTTGCCGACAAAGATCCTTGCATGAGTTTAGCCAAATCTTTGGCTAAAGACAACCCAATTCCTAATCCTCCGCTTTGCCGTATTGTATTTTCTTTTGATTGATAAAAACGATCAAAGACTTTAGATAATTCTTCCTCTGAAATTCCTTTACCTGTATCAATTACTTTAACATGAATTTTATTTTCATGCTCTAACACATGGAGCAAAATACTATCTCCTGATTTGATAAATTTAAAAGCATTGGTCAAAAGGTTTGTTACTATTTTCCTAACCTTTCTAGAGTCAATATTAAGATGAATATCAATTGGAACTTGATAGAAAAGTTGAAAATCAATATCTAGTTGTTCTGCTTTGAGATCAAACCCAGCTGCCAATTTTTTCATTTCAGAAATGAAATATACAGGTTGCTTGTTTAATTTTAATTTGTTGAGGTCATACCTACTTAGGTCAAGAATTTCTTCTACAAGTTCTTTTAAATTTTCTCCGTTTTGAGCTATAGAATTTAATGTTCTTAACGTTTTCTGATCTAGTTGAGTTGTATTCATCAAGTGCTTAAGCGGACCAATAATAAGTGCCAAAGGAGTACGTAATTCATGTGTTACATTGGCAAAAAATTGAGTTTTTAAAGCATCTAATTTTTGAAGTTCATCAGCTTGTTTTTCGATGACTTCCTTATCTTTTCTTAATTCTTCTGTTCGCTTAGAGACTTCTTCTTCCAATTCTAAATTTCTTTGGGAAAGGTAAGCTGTTCTTTGATTGGAGAATAATGTTGCTAACATTAAAATAGAAATAAGAGTTGTCAAAATAAGAAACCACCATGCTTTGTAAAATGGTTGTACAATTTCAATAGGAATTTTTAATATTTCACTTGACCATTGCCCATAAGCGTTTTTCCCTTTTACCCATAAGGAATACTTACCGTAAGGTAAGCCAGGGAATCGTACTGAATGACCTTCTATGTTTTGCCAATTATTTTCCAACCCTTCTAACCTATAAGCAAATTTATTCTTATCCTGATTATTATAGTTGAGCATTGCAAATGATAAATTAATAGCTTGCTCATTAGAAGCTAAATGAATTCCATCTCTTTGATTAAAGTCACCATAAGTCGAAATCATCTCTCCAGTTTGGAGATTAGGCGTTTCGATATTTGAAAGGTAAATTGGAACATTACATTCAGTTAGATTAATATTATTTGGATGAAAAGAAGTTACTCCATTCAATCCTCCTAAATAAATTGTTCCATCTTTATCTTGAAAATTAGATTGAAAATTAAATTCATTATGAGCTATTCCATCTTTGGTAGTAAATATATTGACTTCATTAGTTGATTTATTAAATCGCATCAGCCCATTATTACTTGGCAACCAAAGAAAACCTTTTTCATCTTCATGAATAGAATAAATCATATTATCTACCAATCCATTTTTTGTAGTAAACCGCTGAGGTTTATCTGATGGAAAATCCCAATGAAATAATCCTCCTTGATTAGTTCCTATCCAAAGTGTACCATCTTCTTGATCGGTATGGATATAAGTAATATTATCAAACGGGAATGTATTGTTTTGTGAGCAAAAATGATGAGTGATTCCTTCGTCATAGTCTAATTGGAAAATTCCTTTGTTGGAAGCAATAAGTAATTTTTTTGAATTATTGATAGGCTCAAAATCCCTAATATTAGATTCTTCGATAATTTCAAATTCATTTATTTTAGGATAAAAAATAAAACTATCTAATGACTCGTGGTAAGAATATAATCCTATTTTAGTTCCTGCAAATAAATTGTTATTTACCTTATCTTGATATAAAATATAAATATCTCCAACAGATCTATTTTTGTTTTTAATTTTATATTGATGAGCTAGAATAGAATCAACATTACTAAATTTAGTAATGGTCCCACCCGAATGACCCGACCAATATTTATTCTGATTATCCTTATAAAAGCATTGCCCTCCTTTAATTTTTTCATCAATGAGTTGAGAGACATTATTTTTTGAAGGGTCTATTTCAAAGAGTCCGCTATAAGATTGTATCCAAATTTCATCATTATCTCCTCTTATAATTCCTCTTGTACTTATACCATTCATATATTGAAAAAAAGGATTTTTGTTAAACTGGATTTGATAAATACCAAAATAAGTACAAAGCCATAATGTATTTTCATTTTCAAAGAAATAATTTGAAATTGCTACTATTTCATTAGAAAGACCCAATTTAGCAAAATCAATAATTTCCCCATTCGAATGGTTAAGAAGTATAAAATCCGATAATCTATTTCCTCTTTTAGCAATCAGGTATGGAAAATTATTTGATAAAATTCTATTTTCAAATTTTTCTTCTTCCAATATTTTGAAAGGTGCTTTTTTTAATGGTGCATTTTCATTTTCCTTAAATAAAGTTTCACTTGATCCAAAAAACCAAAATCTACCTTTTGTGTCTACTTGAGAAAAGAATCCATTTAATGAATCTTGCTTTTCAAATGCTCCACTTGAACTAACTTTATATAAGTTCTTGCCATCGTTTACCCAATTTTTATTTTTAAATCTATGGATTTGTAGGGGAAAAAGATCTGCTCTTTCTTCGAAAATATATTTAGGTACAACAAATAATTTTTTTATTTCACCATCAGCATATTCATAAATTTCACCTTTCTTATTTCCAAACCAAAAACCACTAGAAGTGAAGTTCATACTATAATAAATAATATCCTCGATAGGAAAAGAAAATTGTTCTCGAAAAAATTCTTGAAAAGAAATTAAGGTATCACTTGCATGAGGAAGAACGGATATTTCCCCTATTCCATTATTTCTATTGGGATGTATAAACCAAAGATTCTTTTCATCATCTTCAGTCATTTTATTAGTATAAAATGGAGCTTCTGTTCCTATATTTCTATGAAAAAGTTTAAACTCATAACCATCAAAACGATAGGCTCCTTTGTCAGTACAAAACCACATATACCCTTCACTATCTTTATAAGCATTTTGAATATTACGTGTTTCTAATCCTTTAACTAGATTGTAATGCTCTACATTAACAATGTACTCTTGAGCAAAAAATGCAAAAGAACTCAAAGTAAAAATGAGTGTAAAAATTAATCGTAAAATCACTTTAATGGGTATAATTTATTGGTATTGTTAGTTATATCAATATAATATTTTGGAAAATAGATAGAAAAAGTTGGTATTGGAAATGAACTTCAAAGTTTTAATAAGTTACCCTAAAAAAAATGACAAGTAACCCTAAATAATAAGACATTAGATTCAATTTAAAGAGCTTATTATTTATTTCTCTAATACCTTTCGACTGAAATGATAAATAATAGTTTTTTCATGACCTAGTACCATTGTAAATAGACTTGGTACCCTTTCTTTATATAATTTCCTAACTATCAATCGTATAAAAAAACAGTCATTTAATTCTAGATGTCAGTTTTTTCTTAGAAAAAGGGCATTTTCTTTCTAAAAACTCACCCTACATTTGCCGTGAAATAAAAACAAAGTAAAATAATTAGATTTTTTTTTTGGGTTTAACCTAAAATAAATTTTATGTTTTTTTTAAGAAATGGAGCTCCAACAGCTCTATTTCTAATTTGTTAAAAAACCACGAATTATAAAGTTCGTGGTTTTAACTTCTTTTAAGAAAAACAATACAATTACACTTTATTCCTACAGACAATTAGCAATACATACTATAAAATACATTATTTTTAAAAATCTTTTCTCAGACCTAAATGTCCTTTAGGTCGTCTTGTAACTGTGGTAATGAAGTAGCTACCTTTCGAGGTAGCTATTCTTTTTCTTCAGAAGGGAAAACAACATGTGTCTAACTACTTAACAGTAAGTATGTCCGTTTTTTTTACTGTTTTACTTATATTTTGTAGTCAACATTTTAGCGTACACTCACACAATGAAAGAGATAAGGGACATCTCAACACTAGCAACCTATTCCAAAACCAATCTACATCTATGAAGAAATTTAACTTTTAGGGTTTCTAAAAAGGTTAGACTATACGGATTCTAACTTTTAGATTTAAGAAGAGCTGCAAAATTATTTTGTGGCTTTTCTTTTTTACTTACTTCGTAAGGGAGTAGGAATTAAATAGTCTACCCGATTGAAGAGATTATTTTTTTATGAAATCATATTGAAAAAGAATCCTTCAAGGGGGTAGATTATTTATTTCCTACTCCCTAAGTCTTTTATTTATTTAAAAACAATATACTTACGAAGTAA
>JALZVK010000239.1 GCA_023301005.1 Saprospiraceae bacterium
ACTTCTCAATTGAGAAGTTATTTTTTTGTTTTTAAGAATAAGGTTTATCAATAAAGGTCAAATACAAAAGAAAATCAGCATATAATTCTTTATAAGTTATTTTTTCTCAAAGTACACTTTTTCTGATTAAAAAATCAGTATCTAATAAAACTCTGGTGTAATGTAATATCCAATCTATAATTTCCATGTAAATAATCGGTCATATAAAATCTCAGGGAGAGAATAATTTATCATAATGTTTCTTCTTTTCATCATCATCATGTAATAAAACTCAATGAATAATATAATCAACTACCTTTCTAATACTTTTATAATCTATATCTCCTATTTTTATTCAAGTTGAAAATTTCATATTTTCTAAAATCTTAATATTTTCTTGAATTCTATTTATTTCCAGTCTAGATTCAGGATAATCTCTTGAAAGACAATTTAATATTTTATTAACATTTTTATTACTATTTTTTAAATGAAATATTCTTAGTCTCATAAGAACATTTCAGATTTCATAAATAGGGACGAGTTTTACTCTTATTTCAGTTCCTTTATTAGTTCACAAAGAAAAATTAACAGAAGACTTTTTAGGTAAATTTTTAAAAAAACCAGGACTTTCATCTAAAAGATTGTTCCAGAATTGACAAGAGAATTCTCTATATAGTTTTATTTTTTCATTTTCCATGTCTCTTTATTAAGAATCTATGTATGATTTTTTAAAATTTATAATACTTAGAAAAAACAACTTCTCAATCGGGAAGTTGTTTTTTTGTTTAGATATTTTCTTATAAAACGTCGTCAGAGATTTTTTTGTAATCAAATACATCTTGTCCTTTGAAGAATCTTTTGAGTTCAACAGCAGCTGTTTCAGCTGAATCAGAAGCGTGAATTATATTCCCGTCGATAGTGAGACCAAAGTCACCTCTGATAGAACCAGGAAGCGCTTCTTGTGGGTTTGTAGCACCTGTAAGCATTCTAACTGTAGCAATAGCGTTAGTACCTGATGCAGCGATAGCAACTACTGGAGTTCTAGTCATGTATGCTTTTATGTTTGGGAAAAATGGTTTGTCAGCAAGAAAGTCATAATGTTCATTGATAATAGCATCATCAAGTTGCATCATTTTTAACCCTGCGATTTTTAATCCTTTTGCTTCAAGTCTTGCAACTACCTGTCCAATAAGACTTCTTTCAACTGTATCTGGTTTTAATAGTATTAATGTTGTTTCCATGTGTTTTTCATTAGTATGTAAATTTACGATTGATATTATAGTTATTTTTTTGCTATTGCAAGGTATTTTTTCTTGCTTTTATAATATTGAAGTATATACTCAGTATATATTATTAAAATTCCTGTCTGCTCACTTCTCTTAAGTAAGAGAAAGACTAGGGATGAGTTATTAAAAAATTTATGTTTAACTGTACAAATTGTGGAAATGAGAGTGTAAAATGGCAAGGTCAGTGCGATTTTTGTAAGGAATGGAATACTCTAAAGGAATTCCGTGAAGCAAAAGCTACCAAAGAAAATGGGCAAATAAGATGAGTCAATCAAGAGCTTAAGGCTATTGAAAAAGTAGAATTGCAAGACAATAGGATGAAAACAAAATCAAGTGAGTTTAATAATGTCTTGTGATGAGGTTTAGTAAAAGGCTCTGTTGTACTCTTGAGTTGAGAGCCATGAATTGGGAAATCAACACTTGCACTGCAACTTGCAAACTGGATAGAGCAAAAAATAATCTATGTTTCAGGAGAAGAAACAGACTACCAGATTATGGACAGAGCAAATCGTCTCTGAGTTTCTGGAGATAATGTTTCTATACTTTCAGAAGGAAATCTAGAAAATATATTAGAAACTATTGGTTGAAAAAATGCTGATATAATTATTATCGATTCTATATCAGTTGTTAACTCTCTGAATGCAAATGGAGTATCAGGGAGTATTTCACAAGTAAAATACATCACAGAAAAGCTTGTAGAATTCGCAAAGACAAAAGATACCACTCTTATTATCATTGGACATATCACCAAAGACGGAAATCTTGCAGGTCCGAAGACTCTTGAGCATATGGTTGATACCGTTCTCTTTTTCGAAGGGGATAAATATGAAGATATTCGTTTTATAAGAGCGTTAAAAAATAGATTCTGAGCAACCAGTGAAATCGCTATTTTTAAGATGTGAGAAACTGGACTGAAAGATCTTAAAAATCCTGGTTTAGAATTTGTTAGTGGACAAGAAGCTACTATCTGATCAAGCCTTTCTATAACAGTAGAAGGAACAAGACCTATAGTTATTGAAACCGAAAGCCTCACTACTTATACAAAATTTGGCTATCCAAAAAGAAGTAGCAGATGAGTAAACACGTCAAAACTCGATATGATAATCGCTGTCTTATGAAAATATACTTCAGTAAAACTAGATAGTCATGATGTCTATACCAATATCTCAAGAGGATTCAAAATAGAAGAACCTTGAATAGATCTGAGCCTTGCAGCTTCTATTATTAGTTCAAAGCTAAATAAACCTCTGAGTAAAAAAACTATCTATTTATGAGAAATCTCTTTGACTGGAAATATTAAAAATATAATGCATTTAGATAAAAGAATTAAGGAGGCTGAGAAGCTATGATTTGAACAAATTATAATTCCCAAAATAAATAAGAAATTAAATAAAAACACTAGTCAAGTTATTTGAATTAGCTCTATAAAAGACTTACTTAACTATGTCTAACAAAAGATTTTGCTTTTTTTTGAGCTTAGTTTAAGATTAGCAGTGCTTTTAATATATAATAAAAAAAATAATGTTACAAGATTTTAAAGCTTTCCTAGTAAAAGGAAACGTTGTTGATATGGCTGTTTGATTTATGTTTGGTGCTGCATTCGGTACTGTAGTTAAATCACTTGTTGAAAATATAGTTATGCCTCCTGTTGGAAAACTTATGGCAGATGTAGATTTTGGAGATTTATTCATCGCTCTAGATGGAGAAAAATATGCTACTCTTGCTGCTCTTGAAGAAGCTGGTGCTCCAGCAATCAAATATGGTACATTCTTTAATGACGTAATTGGTTTTGTTATGCTCGGTTTTATTATCTTTATGCTTGTAAGAGCAATTACAAATATGCAAAAGAAAGAAGAAGCAAAACCAGCTGCTCCAGCTGCTGATATTGTTCTTCTTACTGAAATCAGAGATTCACTTAAAAAATAATAAATATTATTTTTTATAAACATAAAAAGACTTCACAAATGTGAAGTCTTTTTTGTGTAAATTAGAGTTTTAACTAATGTTTTGAAATATTAATATTATATATGAACGGATTATAATCTTTTATAATTTCCTTAAGTACAGATATTCGCTCGGAAACTGTTGTATACTCTAATATACTCAGAGTAAATAAGTCCATAACTACTCAATTTGCGTCTGTTATATCAACTAATATATTATTATCAGAATTAAAATTCAGTCCCTCTTCTCACTCAAGAAATTGTTGAATAAGTATTTCTTCCTCATCATTAAATCCACATGCGCCACTCATTATTGCCCAAAAAAACTCTAGATTATGTCATACCTCAATATATTCTTCTCTTCGACCATTATCTTCAGTACTTTCTCAATCTAAATATTGAAAAGATATATCTATATATTCCCTATCGTAATATTTTGTTGCTAATAAATATTCCTCGAAAAAATCAATGAAGTCATCAAAAGTTTTACCTAAACCATTATAGTTAAAATGATGTACCTCTTGAAGATTATCTATATATTTTCATTTTAATTTCTTACTTTTATATTTTACAGTCAAGAAAATATCAAATCACTTCTTAAGTTTAAATTTATTTTCAATATATGGCAAATATTGATCTCATCCTATAATACTTTTTGTAAATACATCTATAAATCTATCTCATAACTTCGCATGAAGTCTCTTCATGACTTCATTTCTCGCATCTAACTTCTTAAATCAATAATCTCCATCATAATAAGGAATTAGCGATGTTTGTTTTTTGGATTTTAATTTTTTATAAAAACTAGGGGCTCTAAAATCTTTTTTTATCTCTCTTATAAAGAGAGATAATCTTTGAGTATCTTTATAACGTTCAAACCATGAATTTCATAAAGAATTATCCGTATATTCTTCATTTTTTAAACTTTCTAATAGCCTGAATATAACATATCAGCGTATTACTTCATTATCTTCCGTAACACTTAAAATATCTTCTGAAATTATTTCAACAAGAGAGTCCCTCTCATGCAAATCAAGTAAATCTTCAATCTCTTTTCTCAAAACATCAATAACTCTTGCACTTTCAATGTCGATATCAGGATTCTGAGATATCTCTCTAATTAATGCTTCTGAAAGATCATATGGTTCCATGTTCACAATTAATGTATTTATAATACCATCTAATTTTCAGTATAGCGCACTTAGGAGAATTGTCAATCAAAATTCCCGTAAAAATAAAAAGTCCTTTTTAAAGACTTTTATTATTTCTCAATGGTACTCGGAGAGGGACTTGAACCCTCACAGCCGAAGCCGGGGGATTTTGAATCCCCTGTGTCTACCATTCCACCACCCGAGCTAATTCCCTAGAAACTATGGTGGAGCCGAACAAGTCGGCCCCATAAAGCTTTTCATAATTGGAAAGCAAAATTATTATAGTGAAATAAAAATTATTGCAAGAGCGAATTATTAAAAATTAAAATATACTGAAAATCAGCTATCATTTACATCTTGTCTTCATTTGAAAGTATTAGCTGTTTGTATTGCTATTCAAATTTGATTATTTATATCCCATTTTACTCCCCCAGTAAATCATGTGGTAATTTGGTCTTGTTCGATGTAATCTATAACATCATATCCTGAAGAGCTATTTACATAATTTCAAACTAGTCCAAGATTGAGAGAAAAACCTTTTCAGACATTTGCATTTACTCAAGATAACACTTGTAATTCTGTAGTATCTTTTACAGGTCATATAATATTGATTTTTCAATTTCAACTTGTGTATAAACTAAAAGTATCGTCTAAATTATATACAAGATGTGCACTTCCAGCTATTCATAAGCTAAGTCATGATATTTCTTTATATTCTAAATCATCATATGTTACCTTATCAAGTCAATCATGAATCGCATCTTGTACTTTTTTTCATCAAAAATTTCAATATATTTGTCAGTATCATCAAATCGAAGCTGATAATTGGAATTTTTTATCACCTACTTTATAGATTTGCTCCATGTATCAAGCTTCTAATCTATCAGCTCTCTGACCAGAAGGAGTATCAAAGAGACTTGCAAATGAAGGTATTTTTCTTAGTTTAGAAGAAAAGTTATCAATTAACTGATTTTTCTCTTCTTCACCAAGACCTTTAGCTGTAAGAACTGAGTATTTTAGCCAGAATTCTTTATTTTCGTTGGATTCATATCTCAACTCAAGTCATCATGTTTCAGCATCATCATTAAGAGTTTGCTCAATATCTCTAGTAGGGAGATCGTTTGTCGCAATAAAAGTTAATTTTCAAACATCATTATTTCCACGATAAATATCTGAAACACTCGGGACAGATAAACCAAGAGCTGGAAGATCTGGAAGATCTGCTGTTTTTATAAAACCTCTTCTTGCTTCTTGCGCATTCTGAATAATGTTTTTATTTTCTTCCTGATGCATTCCTGCATATAACTTAGAAATATCAGGAGGAGTATTCTCTTGAGTATTTTGAGAGTTATTATTTTCAATTCAACTCATTAACTTTACTTAATTTTATCTTATTTATAATAACATATATTTTATACTACATCAAAAAAATCTCACAGAAGTGAGATTTTTTAAAAAATTTTGAATTATGATTTTGCTTTTTCTTCTATAGCAGAGAGTGCTTCATCGGATTCTTCAACAAGAGCTTTGTTAAATTCTTCTGTTTCTGCTTTTGAGAGAACTTTCATTTCTTCGAGCTTTTTACTTGCTTCTTCAAAGAGTGTTCTTTCTTCAGTAGCTTCAAGTGCTACTTGTGCTCTGAATTGTTCTATTTCATCAAAATGAGTTTTTAGTTTTTCTACATTTTCGATAAATATATCAGTAGATACAACTGGTTTCGCTGACATTTCTTCAGCTTTTTTATTTCCTTCTATAGCCTTATCTGTGAGTTCCGAAGACATTTTATCTATTGTATCACCCATGACTTCCATAGCTTGCATACTTGCATCGATAGCTTTTTGTGAGCTAGTTTCAATAATTGCAGTAGAAATGAGTGTTTTAAAAATAGGTCTACTTGAACTCATAGAAAGAGAAAGTTTATTCGCAGAGTCAAGTCTCATAAGAAGTCTTTTCTTTGCCATTTCGAGATTTCCTATCAGTACTACAAGGTTTCCTTGAAAAAATTCTACATTTCTTAAGAATGCTTGCATTTTATCTTTTTCAGCTTCATCTGTTGTTTCTTCAAGTCTGAGTTTAAATTCTGAAATTTTTGTTCCAATAAAATCTTTATATGCAACAATCTTTCCTAAATTTGCTTCTATTCCATCTAAGAAATTCTTTTGAAGATCTATAGATGTATTAATTGAATCGTAAGAAGTATCAAATCAATCAAATATTACACCTATCTTTCATTCGATAGATTTCATATTAAATGACGCTTCATCAAACTTACTATCAAACATTCTTGCGAGTATGTTAATACCAGGAATAGTTTTTAGAAGTTTCATAACAGCACCATCGTCTGAAATAATCTCTCCATACACTTCTTGTACTTCACTGTTCATTTTTGTAAGCTCATCACTTACATGCATTATAGGATCTTTATCTATAACTCTAGCTGTTTCACTTATGATACTATCAATTGGAGCTGTAATTCTCTCCCCTATTGTTCTAAAGTTTTGTGCTGTTTCGAAAACTTGTTCTACTTCTTTCGTTTCAGTTTTTGCAAGTTCGATACTTTCAGTGTTCACTACTGCAGTTTCTTCTACTAAATCTTTATTGTCTTTATCAGCCATTATTATTATTTTAATTATATAAGATATACTCCCAATATACTCTCAAAAGAGAATTTTACAAAAAAAATTTACTATCCTCTAGCTTTTTTTTTAATTATGATTATTATTAGAGTGTTATATTTTTAATAATACATAAATAACATGGATATACAAGGAATGATTCAAGGTGCAGTTCAAGATAAAATTGCAGAACAAATAGCAGCAAAAACTGGTCTTCAATGAGACGCAGCTAAAAAAGTTATTTCAGCAGCAATGCCGTTTGTTATGGCATGATTTTCAAAAACAGCGAATACTGAAGAATGAAAAACTGCAATTAACTCTGCTGTAGATGCTACAAGCACTGAGGAAGTAGATGAAACGGAAGGAGCATCAGTTCTTTCAAAATTACTATGAAACGATACTGCAAAAATCACTCAAACAGTTGCTGAACAAGCAGGAGTATCAGAAGAGCAAGCAGGTTCAATAACAAGCATGCTTACTTCTGGAGTATTAGGGAAATTCAGCGAAGAAAAACAAGCTGGAACAGATGTAACAGCAGATCTTGAAAAAGACTCAGCAGTACAAAAACTTCTTACAGGTTTTCTTGACCAAGATGGTGATGGAGATTTAGATAAAGATGATCTTATGAAAAAATGAGTAGATATGCTCAAGAATAAATTTTTCGGGTAAGCTCTATTCGAATGATAATATAAAAATAGCTTTGTTTAAATAACTTAAAACAGAGCTATTTTTTTCTTGACTCTTATCTAATTTTTGATACATTAATAATGTAATAATTAACAAGCAATTATGCTAGCACAACTTGAGACCAACACATTCTCGTTTTAAGAAGTTTACAAAATTAATTCCTAAAACTTCTACTTTTTCAGTAGAAGTTTTTTTATAAGAAAATAGTGGAAATACTCATTTACATTACATGATTTCTAGCATTATGCTCTGCGTTTGCAAGCTTTTTCTTCGATAAAAAAAGTGTGATCTTACTTATTCAAGTATGCACACTTGTGTTTTTCTCAAGTCATATGTATTTATTATGAGCTTTTGCATGAGCTTGGTTTTTATTTATCCAAATCGGAAGAAATTTATTTTTTAGTTTCATAAAACAAAAACTTTTATTACATATATGACTTTTTTTACTTATTTCTGTCTATATAATAATTTTCTTAAAAAGTAGATCATATGATTCACTAGCGTTATTCCCATTTGCAGCCACTGTTTTATGAACATTATGATGCTATGTACAAAATACGACTCAGGTAAGACTATTCTTTCTTGCTAGTACTATGCCATTTAACTATTATATGCTTATGACCTGATCACCATTTGCCATTGCTATACAAACTGTATTCACTGGATCGATAATTATAAATATAGTACGATTCGATATATTAAAACTTACACCTAAAAAATAGATTTTGAAAAAATTAGTAAAATTAGTTCGTCTCTCTTCAAAAGAAGCATTTAAAAAACTCAGAAACAACTGAGAAATAGAATGCGATTGTATTTGAAGAAGTTTTAGCGTAACAAATCTGTTTTTGAAACATATATCATGAAGTTCAAAAAAAAGAGAAATTGATGATATTGTAGAACGTTTATCATGTATTAATCTAGTTGAGAAAATCTCAAATAATTGACAACTTATCGAAGAAAGAGAAAACATTACTATTGATAAAAAGAGATTCTTTCAAAAAACTTATAAAGTTAAAATTGTATTAAAAGAATTTGAGTTCTTTCTTGTTTTGTGAGAGAAAAAAGATAATTCCATTATACTTATCAGTATATTTTTCAATTTTTTGGAATAAAAAAAAGTTTGTGTCAGGGTCTAATCCCTCGTTGAGCATATTTCAGCCTACCACAAACTTGTAGACATATTATATACCTATTACTTTAAAAAGCAAATTTTAAACAATTACACCTATGAAATTAGAAACAAAAAGACATTCGCTTGCCCATGTCATGGCGCAGGCAGTACAACAAAACTTTCCATGAGTTAAATGCGCAACAGGACCATACACAGAAGATGGTTTTTACTACGATTTTGATTTTGGCTCAGATGAATTCTCTGATAAAGATTTCAAAAAAATAGAAAAATCTATGAAGAAAATTATCTCACAATGACAAGATTTCCGCATGTTCGAAGTATCATATGATGAAGCAAAAGAAATACTCAAAATCATGTGAGAAGATTTTAAGATAGAGCTTGTAGATATGATAGAGTCTGGGAAATTTAAAAATACAGAAAAAATAACAGGAAAAATTAGTTTCTACATAAATATCTGAAAATGAAAATCTTCAGAAAATATGGAGAAAGTTCAAGAATATCTTACTAATACTCCCCTCTCTTGAGAAAGAGAGGGGCTGGTGGTGAGTTTATTCTCAGAAATGGACGGAGATCAAGTAAAAAGTCTGAAATTCATAGATATGTGTGCAGGTCCTGAGCATGTAGCAAATACTCGTGAACTCGATGCAAGCTCATTTAAACTAGCTCGTGCAGCAGGTGCTTACTGGCTCTGAGATGAAAAAAATCAACAACTCACAAGAATATACTCATACGCTTTTGAAAACAAAGAAGAACTTGATGTGCATCTAAAAATGTTAGAGGAAGCAAAAAAAAGAGATCACAGAATAATTGGAGCAAAGTTAAAACTCTTTAGTGTTTCAGAACTCATTGGTCCTGGTCTTCCACTTATGCAACCAGCAGGTATGATTATTAGAGAAGAACTCGAAAATTACCTATGGGATATGCATAAATCAAAATGATACGATAGAGTATGGACTCCTCATATTGCAAAAGAAGCACTTTATGAAACATCTGGTCATGCAGCAAAATTTTGAGATGAACTTTTCAGAGTGCAAGGAAAAGAAGATGCCTTTATAATGAAGCCTATGAATTGTCCTCATCATATGCAAATCTTTGCTGATAACGATTTCAGTTATAGGGATATGCCTATCAGATACTTTGAACCAGCAACTATTTACAGGGACGAAAAATCAGGTCAATTATCAGGGCTTACAAGAGTAAGAGCCATTACTCAAGATGATGGTCATCTATTTTGTCGTGTTGAACAGATAAAAGAGGAAGTAAAAGTAATAACAGATATCATTAAAGAGTTCTACGGAACACTTTGAATGACAGAAGAATACTGGGTAAGTTTATCAGTTAGATGAGAAGATAAATCAAAATATCTCGGAACAGATGAAATATGGGAGCTTGCAGAAACAGCACTTGAAGAAGCTGCGAAAGAAAATGACCTGCCTTACACAAGAATAGAAGGAGAAGCAGCATTTTATGGTCCAAAACTCGACTTTATGTTTAAAGATGCCATAGGAAGAGAATGGCAACTTTCGACTATTCAATGTGATTTTAACCTTCCTATTCGTTTTGATCTTAGTTTTACGAATGAAAAAAACGAACAAGAAAGACCAGTAGTAATACACAGAGCAATTGCCTGAAGTCTAGAAAGAGGTATGTGAGTATTTATAGAACACTTTGCCTGAGTCTTCCCTCTTTGGCTCGCACCTAGACAGGTAATTGTACTCCCAGTCGGAGAGAAGTTCGAGTGATATGCTAGAAAAGTAGAGAAACAACTCAAAGCTTCTGATATTAGAGTGTCATGAGATTACAGTAGTGACGGACTCAATAAAAAAGTCAGAAATGCTGAAAAGATGCATCACAATTATATACTAGTAGTCGGAGAAGAAGAAGAAACAGCCGGAACTGTTTCAGTCAGAAACTACAAGACAAAAGATCAAACTTCTGAGAACCTCTCAGATTTTGAAACAAGAGTACTAGAAGAAATTAAAACTAAAAGTTTATAAAATATGGACTATACTGAACAAATTGAAAATTTAGAGTTTCAACTAGAAGAAGAATCCGATTCTTGAGAATACTCGCAATTAATACTTGCTGACGAAATCTATTCATTATCTCAAAAAAAATAATCAACAATTATTAGGAATAGTATATTGAATGCTTGGGTGAGTTATAAGTAATGAACTGAGATTGCAACCAAGCTTATTAGACTGACAAAATATTGAAGAGTATATATTACAGGTGAAAAAAATCTATTCAAGATTTCTTCCATAATAAAAAGCCCTTTCGGGCTTTTTATTTTATACTCTTATTTTCGTTTTTTTAGCGTCATCTCATCATTGAGATGATTTTTTTTGTTTTACTCATGGAGGAGCGACTCTTCTGGCTCATGAATGCGCTCATCCAGCTTGTGGTTGATTGAATAATGGATTAGCTCAGTTACTTGCTTGTTGTTTTACTGGAGCTTTTTGCTCTGATTTATTAGCTTCTTTGTTTATAAGTCCTTCTAGTCCTTGCACCATATCTTCGAGCTCTGCTTTATCGAGATCAGGATTCTCAACGACGATACGAGTTTGAGGAGTGATACTAAACATTGCTTTTGTAGTTTTATATTCTACTTCTCAGATAAGGAGTTCGAATTTTTCATATGCTTTTTCTTTGTATACGACAAGTGGATTTTTTTGTGCATATCCTTCAAATGCTACTGATTCTCTAAGTTTTGTCATAGAATGAATATGTGCCATCCAAAGTTCGTCTATAGATTGAAGTACTACTCTTCTTTCAAGCTCAAAGAATTGTTCAGAATCTGGGAATTCTGATTTGAGTTTTTCTACGTCTTCAAGTACTGCTCTTTCTACATAATCTTGCATAAGCCCAACACTATCTATTCCTGATACATCATCGTTTTCCACTGTTGTATCTATTACTGGTTTTCAGAGAAAATTATTGAGTTTTTCTATAAATTCTTCTCTTTCTCCGTATTCATCAAAATTCGCAGCAACCAGTTTTCAAGATTGAGAAGCTATCATAGATGTCACATCTTCGTGAATATTTTCACTTGCGAGAATAGCATTTCTTTTTCAATAGATAATAGTTCTATGTTTGTTAATAACATCATCATACTCTAAAACATGCTTACGTGCATCAAAATTGTGTCCTTCTACTTGTTTTTGTACAGAAGTAACTCTTTTTGTGAGCATTGAGCTTTGCGTCAATGGTTCATTATCTGGAAGACTTGCAAATACTGGTGAGTTAAACACTCCAAAGAGCTTATCTCAACCAAATATTCTCATTATATCATCATTAGGTGATATGAGAAATTGAGTCATTCATGGGTCTCACTGTCTTCATGCACGACCTCTTAGTTGATTATCTATTCTTCTTGTTTCATGTTTCTCTGTCCCAATAATCGCGAGTCCTCCAACTTCTATCACTCCTTCTCAGAGTTTGATATCTGTCCCTCTTCATGCCATATTCGTTGCAATAGTCACAGCTCATTTTTGACCAGCACTTGCTACTATTTCAGCTTCAGAATCATGATGTTTTGCATTGAGAACTCTATGTTTTATTCATACTCCAGTAAGTCTTTGACTAATATATTCTGACTTATCAACTGATACTGTTCAGACTAAAATAGGCCTTCCTGTTTCATGTTCTGATGCGATATAGTTTAACAGATATTCAAACTTTCACTTCTCATTTTTAAAAAGCAAATCTGATCTATCTTCTCTGACTATTGGTCTATTTGTTGGAATAACAAGAGTTTCCAGCCCATATACTTTATAAAACTCTTCTTCTTCTGTTTTTGCTGTTCCCGTCATACCTGAGAGTTTCCAGTACATTCTAAAGTAGTTTTGAAATGTAATAGATGCGAGTGTTTTTGATTCTTGTTGTATTTTTACTCCTTCTTTTGCCTCAATAGCTTGATGAAGTCATTCACTATACCTTCTCCCAGAAAGAACCCTCCCTGTGTGTTCGTCAATAATCATTACTTCCCCTTCATTCACAAGATAATCTTTATCTTTCATATATACAGAGCTCGCCTTTATAGCGTTTTCTATATGATGAATATCATTATAATTATCTGATATATATATGTTTTCTATTCCAAGCATTTTTTCCACAGCTTCGATTCATTCATCTGTCAGTGTTGTGTTTTTTTGTTTCTCATCTACTTTATAATGTTTTCCTGACTCAAGTTTTCATGCAAGTGTTGCAAATTTCCCATATTTACTTGTTGGCTCGTTATCTGGCATTGAGATAATTAGTGGAGTACGAGCTTCGTCTATTAAAACTGAATCAACCTCATCTATGATACAGAAAAAGAGTGGAGATTGACTCTTATCTTTCAAATCAACAACCATATTATCTCTGAGATAATCAAAGCCAAGCTCGTTATTAGTAGCATATACAATATCACAATTGTATGCTGCTTGTTTTGCATCTTTTGAAAGTGTATTATTAATAACTCCTGCAGTAAGTCCAAGTGCGTTATAGAGTATTCACATTTCAAGTGCGTCTCTTCCTGCAAGATAATCATTCACCGTAACAATATGTACTGTATTTCCACTGAGTGCATTGAGATAGGCAGGCATAGTTGCTACAAGGGTCTTTCATTCTCATGTTTTCATCTCTGAAATATTTCCATCATGAATAGAAAGAGCACCAATAAGCTGAACATCGTATGGTACCATATTCCAGTGAAGAGATGTTCCATTTTCGAGTTCGAAATCTTGTCCATTTAGTAAAGAACAGGTATGTTTTACAAGCGCAAAAGCTTCTAGACTTATTTCATCTAAGATATTTTTTACTTTTTGAGAATCTTCTTCTACTTGAAAATCGAGTCATTCGAATCTTTTTTTGTATTCTGCAGTCTTTGTTTTTACATCATCAAGTGAAAAAGAGCTAAAATCTTTTTCAAATGCGTGAATTACTTCGAGTTTTTTAGCGTATTGTTTTACTTTCTTTTCCGTTGGGTCTGGAAAAAGTTTTGCAAGGAAATTATCTATCATGTTTTGTTTGTTATTTTGTGTGAGAGTATTATATAGAAAACTAAGATTTTAAAAGTTTATTTTTTGCATTTTCATTATATTTTTTTAGACTAAAAGCAACTTAAAACACAGAAAAACATGATTTGATATCTTAGTGGAAAAATACTCAGCACAGAGGAAAGCTCTCTTCTTATTCTTACAGACTCTGGAGTCTGATATGAAGTCTTTATAAATGGAACAGCATATGCTCAATTTGTTTGAAAAACAAAAGCCGATATATATGTATATCATCATATAACTGAATGAGCTCAGAGTTTATTCTGACTCGTATCTGAATCTGAGAAAAAAGTATTTACAGAGCTTATTAAGATATCATGAGTAGGTTGAAAAGTTGCACTGAATATTCTCAATCTCTGAAGTGAGAAACTCTCACAAGCCGTAATGCTCGAGGATCAAAAAACAATCGAGTCTATTAAGTGAATCTGAAAAAAGATGGCAGAAAAAATAATTCTCGAGCTCAAAGACAAAGATTTTATAAAGCTATCAGGAGCATGAACTACTGCATCAGATTCTAAAGCGAGTAATCAAGTTTCTTCTCTCAATCAGTCTCAAATCATCGAAACACTCACGACTATGGGGTATTCAAAAGATGCAATACTGAGAGCTATGCAGGATATTCCAGAATGAATGGAAAACATGGACGATATCCTTCCACATATAATAAAAAATATATAATAATGAGCATAGTAATACTCGGCTCAGTTGGATGCCAAAACTTAGGTGATGAACTCATTTTAAAAAATACAGTCGCTCACTACAAAAAGAGATTTTCAAAAGAACTCCCGGATTTTCATATATTCTCATACGATATTAAGAATCCTTTTTTCACGAGCTCAGATATTCAATACCATGAATACTTTCCTATAGGTTTAAAAAGACTATGAGGAATACGCAGAAATATAAGAAACTATAATACCTTTATAAATACTATAAAAGAAAGTGATCTTGTAGTTATTGGCTGAGGAGGATTATTTTTTGATAGTGAGTGATCTGTTTCTACTCTCAAAAACCTAAATCTTTGGGTGTTTCGTACAAGAGTCATCTGAAAATGTAATAAAACATTAATTTTTCATGGAATTTGAATAAATTTTAAAAATAAAAAAAATAAAGCCTATGCAGAAAAAATAAAGCTTATTTTCAAAGATGCATCGGAAATATACGTTCGTGATGAGTTCTCTCAGGAGTATCTTGATACACTATGAATACACTCAGAGGTAATCCTAGATCCTGTTTACAACGATAGAAAAAAATATAAAGAAAATAAAAAACTCGAGCTCCTCAGCGCAAAAATACAAGATTTTTCTATAAAATCTCTCAAATGAATTGATTTTAAGAATAAAACTGTCTGACTTGCGCTCAGAAAGCTCTCTCATAAATGATATAATACACAAGTAATAGAGCTAATAGAGTATCTTATACAAAAAAGAGCAAAAATAATATTACTCCCGCATAGTTTTCACAAACATGATCATAAATCTAATGATCTTATTTTCTTTATAAATCTTCTTGCTGAGCACTATAAGAGCGATGAGGATTTTCTTGAAAAACACAATATACAAATAGCTCATGCTATAGAAGAGACCTATAGTGCCTATACAGAAAAATCCCTCGACATCATCTTCGCATCTCGCCTTCACGCTCTCATCCTCGCTCGTAGTTATAAAATTCCCTACATCGCACTCAGTTATTCTCGTAAAACTGACGAACAATTATAAAATTTTAAAAACAAAAAAAAGAAATGATTTTGAATCATTTCTTTTTTTGTAATCACGTATAAATATAGCTTACTGATGATTATCTATCTTAAAGATTTTTAGAGTATCTTCATCTATAAATCATATTGCTCTAAATTGTTTATTTATTCTAAAGTAAAATATTCCACTTCATTTTGGTTTTCTTTCTTTAAAAAAATATTTTTAAGCATTTCAAGATAATAAATTATTTTTTGCCTTTTTATATTGTTCTAGAATTCATCTTTTGAGTAAATATTCTTCTATACTCTTATGTTCCGATATTGTCGTAAATAACATAAAAAATTATAAGTTTACATATTCAGAATCATCAATGCTTTTTGCTGATTGGTACTCTTCTGCAAGTTGAGAGCTAATCTCAGCTTCATCTAATTCTCAAAATTCTATAACCACTTGATTATCATATACATAGCTCAAAAAATCTTGAACAGTAGCAAATTTCTTATCAGCTAATATATTAGGAACTTCTGTAATTTGTAACATAGTACACAATATTATTTAAATAGTTTTTCATATTATAATAATAAATGTCTCTAAATCAATTAAATCCTCGCTCGTAGCTATAAAATCCCCTACATCGCACTCAGCTACTCTCGTAAAACCGATGAACAATTATAAAATGAAGTAAACAAAAAAACAAATGATTTGAATCATTTGTTTTTTTTTGTTTTAATAGCAATAAAGTTTGAATTAACTTTTTTCAATATATACATTATTACCAGGCGTACTTGAACCAGCACCTCATTCAATTAATACAACTGAAGCAACATCAGCATTTGCTGTAGGTAGAGTTGCAATATCAAAATTAGACCTAGATTCAGCTTCAACATTTGCAATAATAGCATACCCATTATAATTAATTCCATTATTTGAAAGTGGTATATATCCATATGCTCATGTTTGTGAAGTTCAACAAGGTGCTACTGCATTTCATTTAACTGGATCTACAGGAGCTTTTCAACCTTTCATCAATGGAGCTAAATGTGTACCTACAGAACCATCAGAATCGCTTAAACAAGTTCCTGCAGTTCCTGAAACACCTTGAGTCTCATCTCTAGGATCAACTGGATAATTTCATTCATCAGAATAGTATACTTCCATAACTGCTGCTGTAGATTTTAGTGAAGTAACTCTTCATGAATCTCTTGATCTTTCTTGTGCCCCTTGTAATCTAGGGAGAAGTGTCGCAGCAAGTACACCGATAATTGCGATAACGATCATTAGCTCTACTAACGTAAAGGCTTTGTTTTGTTTTTTCATTTGCATAGTGTTATGTTTAAAAATTATTTTATAACACTCTAAGTATACTAATTTGGAAAAGAAATGTCAAAAATTAGTACTCAATTTTGATTGCGTTGAGTACTAAGTGTTTCATAATATAGTATTGCATTATATTATATTTAGCTTAGTATAAGTATATATAATTTATATAACCTTAAATCTTCTTAAAAAATGGAAAAATCTATATATATAATTCCCACAGATACTTGTTATGGAATAGGATGCGAAATCAGTGACATAAAATCATATGAAAAAATATACAAAATTAAAAAACGTAATTTTGCGAAACCCCTTGCTATTATGGTGCCAGACTATAACTGGCTCACTGAAAATACCTATCTCACAGACGAGCAGATTAACTTCTTGGAGAATTATAACTCCCCTTTTACTATACTCTGTGACTGCCCTGCTATTCAAGCACTTTTACAGTTTGATGATGACGATAAACATTTTTATAAAAA
>JALZVK010000240.1 GCA_023301005.1 Saprospiraceae bacterium
TCATATTTAAAAGAGATGTTACTCGATTATTTTCCTAATGGTTTGTCTCATTTAATTGAAAATACTACTAAAATCAAATCTTTTGATAATAAATTTTCTTTAAAGCAAGTTGCGCTGATTTACTCTTATTCGGGTAGACATTTATTCAAGGATAATTCAAATAATGTGGCTCAACAGTATGGGCATACCTCGGGAAGTAAACTTATTATGCATTACAACTATTACAATAACTCTACAAATAGGAAAGGAAGTGAAGGTACTTTGCAAAAAGATAAAAATAAATTAAAGCTTATCAGGTCAATTATCCCAAGCTTAAGTGAATTGCAAAAATTAAAAGCGCTGGCTGAATTAAAAATTCTAGAAATCACAATAGAATCAGCTTATATCTAACTTTGTAACCGGTTTGAACCGGTTCACGGGTTAGATTGGTATTCATATTTGCGGTGTTAATAATTTAAAACACCAGTTATGATAAATCCATTTGAAGTACTGCGAGTGAAGCTAGAAAATATTGAAAGTATTCTACTCGATATTAAATATCCTAGCAAACCCTTAGAAGATGATCCGCTTTTAACTAGCGAAGAAGTCTGCGAACTTCTTAGTATCACAAAATCTACATTGTGGAAGCGAACCAAAGACGGCAAGCTTCAAAGTTACGGCCAAGGAAGAAGAATCTACTACAAAAAAAGTGAGGTATTAAACTCGCTTAAGCCACTTCTAAAAAAATAAGGCTATGAGTATACAAGATACACAAAGCCTTAAGCCGTTGGAACGCGGACAAGGCAAATATAGCAGACAGTTAACCGAAGAACAAACCATATTTTACTATTTGCAAGACCACATTGCAACCGCTTCAATGGTTTGTAATGCTATCGGTATAAAGCAAAAGAACTTTACACGATATAAACGCGACCTAGAACAAGCAGGGAAATTGTTCGAGGTTGTTAAAGAACCTTGTAAAATTACTGGCTGCAAAGCTTGGTACCTTAGTACAAATCCATATCACAATAATTTAAATTCTTTGTGATATGGTTAAAGGCATTAATCTACTCAAAGATATGGCGCTGGCCAATCTCAAAGAACGATACCCGAGTTTCCCACACCACGCAATACCCATACCGAAGTACGCAGATAGAAGCGCAAACGGATTAACAAAATGCGTGATTGACTTTATCAATTTCAAAGGTTACCAGGCGGAGCGTGTAAATTCTATGGGAAGACAGAAGGACAACCGCACAACCTCAAAGGATATATTCGGGAATACCCGAGTTATTGGCAGCGTGCAATGGATAAAATCCACTTCAACCAATGGAACTGCAGATATTTCTGCAACTATTAAAGGCCGTTCAATAAAGATTGAGGTTAAGTGCAAAGCCACAAAGGATTACAAGCAAAGTGAAAACCAAAAGAAATACCAAATGAAGGTAGAGCAGGCAGGAGGTATTTACATTCTAGTTAGGAATTTTCAAAGCTTTTATGATTGGTATAATTTAATTATTGAGAAGCTATGAGTTATAAAAAACCTAATTATATTAATTTTCCAATTATGCTTCTTGAAAATTTTCTCGAGCACCCGGATAAATGCTTAGATAAAATACTTTGTTATGGCTTGTATGAACATTCGTTGAAGTTAGAAGGTGCTAGTGATGATTTAGATCGATTTGAGGAGCCGCTATTTAGATTCCAGAGAAGCGCTGCGTTTTTTAAGGTAAATATTGATTGTTTGCATACCGCGTTTGAGCGAGGGGAAATACTGTATAATAGTATGGATCCAACTAATCCACCCAAAGCAGGTATCAAATTAAGTGTTTATCGGGATTTTCATAATAATATGAGAACTAAGAAAACGATTGATGCGATGTGTTTATTGAGCCATATTGCATTCAATAGTATTTTAGGACCTAATAAGAAATGGGTCAAAACAAATAACGATTTGAGGTTTTCAAGAATGAATGGCGATCGAAAGACAACCCCCAAAACTACTTGGCATCCGCTAATTCAAAAATATCATTCAGAATATTATTACAATAAAATAAATGAGATCTTAAGTCTAAGCTGGGGTTTGCAATATTACGCAAGATATACGAAAGGATTTTACATATCGTACAAATTGTCTTTTGAGGAACTTATAAAAATCGCTGAAGATAGAAGGCTTGCAAACCGAATAAAGGATAATAAAGCAGACAGAAAAAGAAAGGTAAATGAACTTTTGAAAAGAATGAAAAATCCCGGCACCTAGTTTGTTTTTTTCTTTTTAAAAAGTCAATTAGGGTGAGAGTTTATTTATATTCTTTTAAAATATTGTTTTTAGATATTGCTTAGTTACATTGCTTTAATATATTGCTTAAGTATATTGTTTAAGGTCGTGATTTTTTTAGAAAGAAATAAATTAAAAATAAAAAGCCTATTCAGACATAAATAAAACAAGTCTACGCACGTACACGGGCAGCAGAAACATATCGCCACCCTACCACCTTAGCCTATTTCAATCAATTTAAAAGCCTTTAGTATATTTACACCTAAGTAGTGCTTTAATATTTACAAAAGTCCTTTAGGCTGCGTTTAATATAGCGAGAGGATAAAAAAGATACAGTATAAAGGGTGCTTAATGTGTAGTTGTCTATGTACTAATGCTAGTTGATGTGTTGTGTGTACAATCGTATACAATTGTCTAGGAAGGATATTTACATTATTTTTATGGCTATCTTTTTTATAATTAGACGTTAGTCTGGGATGATATAAAAAAATCTACTATGTCAAAAAAAATATTAAACATTCTATTTCTTCTTATATTCAATTCTCTTTTATCTCAAAATTGTTTGACACAAGAAGTTAAAATTGATTATTCAAATGGTTTAGAAGTTTTCAATATTTGTAAGGATAATCCAAAAATAAGTTATGATAACAATCTAAGATATTATTGGTATACGAAATATTCCAAAATCAAAACTACTAAGGGCGGAAGTGGCGGTAATCTTCTTTCTGGTGAGTATAAATTTTTTGACGAGAATGGAAATCTTAAATCTTCTGAACAATACCAAAATGGATTATTGAACGGAGAAAATAAAAAGTGGGATAAAGATGGAAATCTTTTGGAAATCGAAAGGTATAAAAAAGGAAAGTCAGAATACTGGAAGCACAGAGAAGATGCTGAAAGTTTTTGGGTTGAGCATATCGGTCAAATGCTAACCGATGGTTGGATAAAAAACTCATATGATAAGTACAATCAACGTTATGCAAATGAAATTACCAAAGGAGATAATTCTAATCCTCAAAGTTTGAGAACTACTGTTACTCGTTATTATAAAGCAAATGGTACTAAAGAAGAAGTTTATACTACAAGAGTGGGGGTTAAATCATTAGTAGGTAAATATCAAAAATTTCATAATAATGGTAAGATTGAAACAGAAGGTAATTTCTACAGTGGTGCAATTTATGCAGGAAATGTTAAAGATGGTACTTGGAAATGGTATACCGAAAACGGGGATTTGGAGTGGACTGAAGAATATAAAGTTCAAATTGATTATTGGAGTAATGGTAATGCAAAAAAACTAGGTTCGTTATATTTTGATACCACGGATAACAAATGGTTAAAGAGTGGGAGTTGGCACTATTACGATGAAGATGGAGTATTTCAGGACAGAAAGGAATTTGAATTAGGAATAGAAAAAGAATAATCGATAATACGCTATGCAAAGATATAACACATAATAGTGCCCAGGGGATGGAATACATAAAATAAAGAGCCGCGGCACTCGGTGGAAATTGAAATAATATACCCCACGGGGTGTTAGTGGTTTATTCGCCTAGTGGTTTTTTGACTTTTTATTATACTAAATACGATGAGGTTAGTATTTAGTACTAAGTGAAAATATTAAGTTTTTTGAGAGTGTAATAAAATTTATAACTTAGTTTTTCAAAATGAAAATATATGACTACTAAAGAACAAGAGCTCACCAAAAAGTTACAAGATAATAGATTATATAAAATGGCATTAATAATATTACTGGCAATATTTGTTTATCTAGAATACGATAAGGAAGAAATTGGTAGATATGTATGGGTCGATAATTCTGCCTGGACAATTCTCGATACTAGTACTGGAACAATTTACTCGAGCATGCTGTCTCTTAATCCAAAAAATGAATATATTAAAAGAACGACTGATTCTATCCTTCGAGAGATTGATTCTCATTAGTTAATACAAAAGGCCAGCAGTTAAGCTGGCCTTTTTCTCGTTCAAAAGATTATTCATTCCGGAATGAAT
>JALZVK010000241.1 GCA_023301005.1 Saprospiraceae bacterium
TGTGCTCTTCCGATCTGTAAGTTTTTACACCACACATCTATTTTATTTAAATATTTAAAAAAAAAGAAAAAAGAAAATATAGTTGACATGATTGCGGTAAGACTGTAAATTTGTATTATAATTATTTAAAGAAACACCCAAAAGCCCCAACCTACAAAGTAAAAAACAAACACTTTCCGAACACAATCATTCTTCTTGAATGATTATCTTTTTACTCCATTTTTTCGAGTAACAAATCAAACACTTAGCAGCATTGCTGCAACACATTTAAAAAAAATGAATGAATTAAAATTTGTCGAATAGACAAATTTAAAATTTCGTTTTTTCCAAATTTTACTTTTGACCTTTCCAAGAGTTCTTCCTCCTTTTTAGTTTTATGAACTAGAATAAAATATTGAAGTCATCTTTATTAACAATAATCCCCCCGTTTATTTTTTACTTTTTTAACCAAAATTTCCAATTACCATGACAAGATTTGAACAAAGCAAAGTCCACCCATTTTTTAAATTTTCAATATTAAAAAAGGCGGGATTAGTTATGCTTCTTAGCATTTTTCAACTTATGTCTTTTAATGCAAATGCGCATGAATTATGTGATGATATTTCATTTACTAGTTTAACTGCTACACAACCTACATGCGGAGCATCGAATGGATCTATTTCTTACACTATTGCTAATCCGAATGACCATTGTCTATTTTTCACTTTGTTTCATTTCGAAACTCAAGTTTGGTATTTAGATTATCACACCAATCTTTCTTATGATAACTTACCAGCTGGAAATTACAAGATTACTTTGTTTGTAGATTCTGCATGTAATCCTGATAATCCTTGGGTAGATTGTTATATCAAATCAGATATTATTGAATTAGTATGTCAACCTGGATGTATCGCTGAGTTTGAATATATAGATGGTATTAATGAATCGGGATGTGCTGCTAATAATGGTATGATTGTACATAATCCATTGAATGCTGCTTTACCTTATTCTATAGATTACACTCTTGACGGAACGACAATTACAGCTGGACCTTATACTGCAGATCAAACTAACTTTATTACCAACTTAGCACCTGGAACTTATACGGATGTAACATTAGTAGATGCTGATGGATGTGAACATGTGTATGAAGAAGGTATCATTATTGCAGAATATACAACTGGTTGTCAAGAAGGATTACCTGTTGAAATGATAAGTTTTGATGCTAAGGTGATGGAAGGTACTTCTGTAAGATTAGATTGGGTAACTGCTTCTGAAGTTGATAATAGTCATTTCATAGTTGAAAGATCTATTGATGCTAGAGAGTATGAAACTATAGGAGTAGTTGAAGGAAAAGGAACAACTAACTCACATACTTCTTATACGATTACAGATAAGGATGCTTATTACGGTCATAATTATTACAGACTTAAACAAATAGATTATGATAATAGCTTTGAATATTTTACTTCTGAGTCAGTATTAATTTCTCCAACAGATAGACCAAATATTTTGATTTATCCTAATCCTGTGGAAACTACAACTAACTTGAGAGTTATCACTCCTTATGAAGAAAATGTAAATCTAGAAGTAGTGAATAGTTCAGGAAGTATTATCAAAGTAATTACAATTGAAAAAGGTAATCATAATACTCAACTTGATTTGAGTGGTTATCCTGCTGGAAGGTACATGATATTTACGAGATACAAAGGAGATCGAATCTCTGTTCAAAATCTTGTAAAAGTTGATTAGAATTAAGAACATGTTTAGAGCTTGTTTAAATATAAATATTTTTTTTACGTAGGGTTGCACTTTCAAAACGGATTCTAGATTTAATTAGAATCCGTTTTTTTAAATTTATTAACTAGATGAATCGTATCATTCTTTTTGTAATTGTTTTTCTTATTTCTTTTAATGTAAATGGAAACTCCATTTTAATAAACGAAGTAATGTATCGTCAACCCAATTCTTCTAGTCACGTAAGATTCATTGAATTTTATAACAATACAAATACATCCATAAATATTACTAATTATTCATTGGCAGGAGATGTTGAATATACTTTCCCTACTAATAGTCAAATTGCAGCGAATAGTTATTTTATAATAGCTGCAGATCCTAATCAGTTGACTAATTTCTATTCTATCAATCAAGGGATTACTGTTGAAGGTGGTTGGAATGGTACACTATCACTTGACCAAGGTCATATTCAATTATTAGATTCTGATAATAATATCATTGATGAAATTAATTATGAAGGTTGGGGAGTTTGGCCTTGTACTAATGTTGGAAGTGGAAAATCAATTCAGAAAATTCATCCTTCTTTAGCTACCAATATTGGAGGTGCATGGAGCAAAGGAAATCCTACACCAGGTTCAGCTAATGAATCAATGTCTTCTTCAAATCCTAATAATATTCCTATTCTCAAAAAAATAATGAATACTCCTCAGCGACCTAAACCCAATGAAAAAGTAATTATTACTGCCGAAATTGTTAATCATTTTCAAGATGATTTATTAAACGTTTCATTAGAATATCAATTGGTTGATCCGGGTTTATATATTACAAAAACAGATGCTGCTTATAGTTCAAATTGGACTTCATTAACAATGAATGATTCAGGTACTCATGGAGATTCGATTGCAAATGATGGAATATTCTCTGTTATTATGCCTTCTACTTTTCAGACTAATAGAAGGTTGATTCGATATAGAATTAATTTAGATTATGATAATTCAAATATCAATGTCTTTCCTGATTTAGATTTCAATGAAGCCAATTTCAGTTACTTCGTATATGATTTACATTCACCAGTTAATGGATTTGATATTAATACTTTAGAACCATTACAAACTTTCTTTTTTATTTCAAAAAATGGAAATAGTAATTACACAGGAACAGTAGTTACTGATAACGAAGTCTTTGACCATGTTAATGTAAGAAGAAGAAATTACTATTCTAATCCGAGGAGAAATTACAGAGTTGATTTTAATGATGGAAGACCTGTATTGGTCAAAGATGATTTTGGAAATCCATATAAAGTGCGTCGAGATCGATTGAATCTTTCTGCTACTGATATGATGGACAAAAGTAGTCATGGATTAACGGAGTCTCTTATTTTCAAAATGTTTGAATTAAATAATACTCATGCCTCTTATGCTGATTACAGTCATTTACGATTTATCGATAGTGCAGATCCTAATAATGATTTTCAAGGAATACATGTCATCAGAGATTACACTCGTAATAATAAAGATCTTACACAAGATTTTTTAAAATTAAGAGACTTGCCTGATGCGAATATTTATGGATATAAAAACCCTTATGGAATTTTATATCATGGCGAACTGGCTCCGCATGGTCAATTTAATGATGTTTTTAATACTTGGGATAATGAGTGGGATGATTTATCTGATGGATGTTCTTCTTGTATTTATCCTATTCCTTCTCAAGAGTTTTTAGAAACTAATATTGATTTGGATAATCATTATGGTTTTATGATTTCTCAAGAGTTTATTGCAAATAACGAAACTAATTATGCAGGTCAGCATAATTATTATGACTACTATAATCCTGTTACTAAAAAATGGATTGTTTTCCCAGATGATTTTAATGCAACATTTGGAACACTAAGAGATGAAGATGGTTGGTCACCACGAAGCGGATTTGATCCAACTGAAGATATTAGAGGTCCATTTAAAATTGCTATTTTGAATTACAAACCATTAAGTATTGAATTTGAAAATAGACTTAGATCTGGTTTGGATTTACTTTTAAATGATGATCAAGGAATATTTTTAGTTGATAATGAAAGTAAGAAAATTTATCAACCTGATAATACTTTAAATTGGACTGATGTTGATCAATCCAAATGGAATCAAGATTATGATGATTATGAAGAAGTCATCCAAGACTATAAAGATTTCTTTATTGCAAGAAATGCTCACCTTGGTACGCTATATAATAGTAGCAAAATTCCCAATAAACCAACTATCAGTTATATTGGTCAAAGCGGCTTTCCAATAGACCAATTAACTTTTTCAAATTCTGCATTTCAAGATCCACAAGGAGATACTACCTTTGCTTCTTTGGAATGGCGAATCGGAGAATGGTCTGATCCTACTAATCCTATTTACAAAAATATTCCACAAGATATTTATGAAATTACTCCTGTATGGCATAGTGGTGATATTACTAATTTCTCTAACTCATTCACTATAAATGGAGCTAACTTAAAACAAGGAAGAACCTATCGAGTAAGAGTGAGATATAAAGATAATACTGGTAGAAAAAGTCGTTGGAGTGATCCTATAGAATTTATTTCTGGAGCTGAATTATGTTCAGAATATTTTGAAACTACAATGTACAGTCAAGTCACAAGTAGTGCTGATGATGCAGAAGAAGATCTATCTAATGGCTCTGTTTCTATTTTGAGTGGAGACTTAGATTTAGTAAATGATGAAGGAATT
>JALZVK010000242.1 GCA_023301005.1 Saprospiraceae bacterium
TGAGGAAGTTGTTTTTCATTTTAGCTTAGTTTTCGTTATTAATTATATGTAAAAGTAAAATGAGAGGAGAATATATTTTTTGCAAAATTCGATAAATATATATTTGTATTTATTAAATATGAGTAAATGTAAAATTATCTAGTTCTTCAATTTTCACTTTTCTTAAAAAACGAATCAATGTCAACAGTTATCCCTAATTGAACAATACCATTAACTATATCAAGATTTTTAAAAGGTCCTTCATCAACTATTGAGGCTGAAAAAAAAGAACGTATTTGTTTAGTACCCATATAAAATCTAAGGCTCGTTTCTCTAAGAGGGTAAATATTATCATTTTGGATAAGGTCAATATCATCTTGTTCTATAACAGCCATACGAGTTCCTAAAACATCACCATCAAAATATCTTAATTGCCCTAAACGAATAGCACAACTTAATCCCCATATTTCTCTAAAATAGTGAAAACCCAATTGGGCATAATTTTTTGTAAATTTAAAACTTGATGTAGCTCTACAGTTTCCACAATTATCATCTCGGTGAAAATTAAAGACATTCCCTCTGCTATGTCCCAAGTATAAATCGAATAAGAATCCTTTTTTCATTCTCATATTTGGAGAATCAAAAGATGTCGTTTTTTCTTTACCATCTATCCTTAATTTTCTTGTATTATTTTTATCATTTATAGGTTTAAAATAATAACCTCCAATAGCACCATTCCACATATTTCCCTTGCCACTAATAGAATTATCACGATTTGAATTTTTTATTTTAAAATAGCTACCACTAATTGCTAAGTGATTAATTGGGGAGTAACCAAGTTGAAAATTATAGCTATTGCTCTCGGCTTTATTAGCAGTTGTATCTATATTGAAATTTATACTCGAACCAGAATTTGTATTTGAACCACTACCTGCACTTCCAAAAGAAGCAGAGAAATGCACATCGTTTTTTTCTCTTAGTGTTAGCAAATCTGCTTCATTAGGTGCATAGTATTTATGACTACATGATGATAAGATAAATAAGGTACATAACAATACAATTACAAAAGAAGGATGGATTTTAGTTGTAAGGTTTTTTTTCATTTTAGCTTATATTTTTATTATTTAATAATTGAAAATTGAAAATTGCCTTCTAACTTAAAATAAAATAAAGTTCTGGAACTAAGTTAGTAGACAATTTTCAATTTTTCATTTTCAATTTTCAATTAAAAAAGTCCACTAATATTCCCCTTCGAATCAATATCAATATGTTCTGAAGAAGGAACAGAAGGTAACCCAGGCATTCGCATAATATTACCAGTAATCGGAATTAAAAAATGAGCACCCGCTGCGATTTCGATTTCTCGAACAGTTACTAAAAAATCTTTTGGGCGACCCAATAATTTTGGATTATCAGAAAGTGATTTTTGAGTTTTAGCAATACAAATTGGTAAATGCTCTAAACCTAATTTTTTAATTTTTCGTAAATCAGCTTTTGCTTTACGAGTATAGTCAACAGCTTTTGCGCCATAGATATTAGTAGCAACCGTTTCTATTTTTTTCTCTACACTCCATTTCCAATCATACATCGGTTTGAATTTCTTTTTGCTATTGGCGATTACATCGACTACCGTTTTAGCTAAGTCTTCCGCACCTTTTCCACCTTTGCCCCATACATTACATAACACCGCTTTTACGCCCATCGCTTCACACTTATCTTTTACGATTTGGATTTCCGCTTTAGTGTCTGTAGTAAATTGATTGATAGCAATTACAGGTTCGATTCCGAATTGTAAAACATTCTCGATATGTTTTTCTAAATTTTCTAAACCACCTTTAACTGCTTTTTGATTAGAGCGATTGAGTGATTTTAAATCTGCGCCACCATGATATTTTAATGCTCGAATAGTTGCGACCAAGACGATTGCTTTTGGTGATAGTCCAGCACTTACACATTTGATGTCTAAGAATTTTTCAGCACCTAAGTCACATCCAAATCCAGCTTCCGTTACGACATAGTCAGATAATGACATGCCCATTCGAGTGGCAATAACGGTATTCGTTCCTTGTGCGATATTCGCAAATGGACCGCCGTGAATGATGGCAGGATTGCCTTCGATGGTTTGCACTAAGTTAGGTTTGATAGCATCTTTAAGTAAAGCAGTCATCGCTCCATTAGCTTTTAAATCTCTTGCATAGATTGGTTTTTTGTCAAATGTAAACCCAACAAAAATATTTCCTAATCTCTTTTTTAAATCCATCAAATCATTCGACAAGCAAAGTATCGCCATGATTTCAGATGCAGCTGTAATATCAAAACCAGTCTCTCTAGGAATCCCAGAACCAGTTCCTCCCAATCCAATTACGACATCACGTAACGCACGATCATTCATATCCATCACTCTTTTCCAAAGGACAGTACGAGGATCGATATTTAAATTAAGGTCAGCATTTTTATTTTGAATATTATTATCAATGAGTGCGGCGAGTAAATTATGCGCTTTTTCAATCGCAGAAAAATCACCTGTAAAATGCAAATTAATATCTTCCATCGGAAGCACTTGGGACCAACCTCCACCAGTCGCTCCACCTTTGATTCCGAAGACAGGACCAAGAGAAGGTTCCCGTAAAACTACTGTTGTCTTTTTCCCAATTCGATTCATTCCTTGAGTCAAACCAATTGACATTGTAGTTTTTCCTTCGCCCGCAGGAGTAGGAGAGATGGCAGTTACCAATATTAAATTACATTTGTTTACATTACTTTTTTTAATCAAAGACAAAGGAAGTTTGGCTTTGTATTTTCCATAGAGTTCTAAATCGCTTTGTTTGATTTTTAATTTTTTAGCGATGTCTTGAATAGGTTTTAATTTAATACCTCTTGCGATTTCGATGTCGGATTTCATATTGAAGTTGGTTTTGTTTGATTTATTATTTCTAAAGTATTATAAGAAGTTGCTAATTTACAATTTTAATAAAAAAAAAAAAGTCCAAATTTTCAATTTTGAAAATTTGGACTGGTTGATGTTTTTATTTTTACACTTCTTGCGATTTCGATAATAGACTTTGAGTATAGTTAGTTTTGTTTTTATTGTAAATTTTATCAAAAACACGAAAGCCGCAAACAATTTTCTGTTTGCGGCTTTGATATTTTATAAAACCTAAGGATTCACTTTTTCCTTTAATACCTTTTCAGCTTTTTTCGCTTCAGCAATAGGTTCTTCTTTTTTAGTTGTTTTAAATTCAATGTTATTCAACTCCGCAATGATTTTATCTTTTTCCTCATTGAATCTAGGAATATCTTTTTCAGGCATTGGTTCTGGTGGAGGGAAGTTAAGACGTAGGTGATTAACCTGACGACCATTTTTCCAAAAACGGAAACATACATGAGGTCCAGTTGCCAAACCAGTAGAACCAACATAACCTATCACTTGACCTTGCTTAACATGTACACCTGATTTTATACCTTTTGCAAAACCATTCATGTGTAAGTATTGAGTTTGGTAAGTCGCATCATGTTTGATTTTTACATACTTACCGTTACCTCTTGTTCGACTTGCTTTAGTGACGACACCATTTGCGACAGAGTAAATTGGCGTACCACGAGGTGCTGCATAGTCAGTACCTAAGTGCGCTTTTCTTCTTTTTAAAACTGGGTGAAAACGATTTCTATTAAATCGAGAAGAGATACGAGAATATTTTACAGGCGACTTTAAGAAGTTCTTTTTCATAGGTCGAGCCTCCAAGTCGTAATAGCCTTTATGTTTATCATTTTCAAAAAGAATTCCGTAGTACTCATTATCATAATTTTTGTAATAAGCACCTAGTATTTCACCTGCGCCAACTGTTTGACCTTCTATAGATTTCTTTTCGTAAATAACTTTAAACTTGTCACCATTTTGTATATGGTGAAAATCAATCGACCATCCAAAAACATCTTCCAAACGAGAAGCCAAATCATAACTCAATTCATTATCGACCATTGTTTGCCATAAAGAAGATTCTATGATTCCTGAAGCGGTAACCACTTCTGTATTAACCTCTCTTTGATGTATTTTCGCAGAAGCATTTTCTATATCATAAACTACATAACTGTACACATCTGGTTCATATAGAAAATATTGAGCAGGACTATCTGCATCTTTTGATAGAATCATAAATTCCTTTCCCGCTCTTAATTTTCTAACATCAAAAACATCTTTTACATTTCTAACCAGTTCATCTACTTTTTCATAGACAACATGATGCTCGTCTAATATTTCTGATAAAAATTGATTGGGTTTTATTTCTCCTTTACTTACATGAAATGTATCTAAAAGAAAACCATTCTTTAAGGTAGGTTTGATAATAGGAAAAGCTGATAGAGAACTTCCGGCTGCGGAATTGGAAGTGAACTGTAAAGTTGAATTTTCAGACCCGAAGAAAAAAGCACTTATAGCAATTAGTCCAACTAGCAAACTAGCTCCAAGTATTTTATTTTTGTTGTTTGGGTTTATCAACTTTTCTTCTTGATCTTGCGACTGATTCTTATCCACGTTAATGTTTTTTGTTTAGAGATTAAAAAGTAAGTTTTTGGAGTTGATTTTATTTTATCAAATACGATAAAAATAAATATGAAGTTAGTATAATCAAAGATAAAATTCTAATTCAATCTGACATAATTTTTAGAGAATTTTAATATTTTCGGCTGAATAGTATTTACAAAAAAACTTAATGTATTTTTGCTGCGAGATATTGCCCTAAAGTGCTGATTATCAATCATTTAAATTTATCGAATATGAAAATTAAAAATTTTTCCATTTCTGTCTTTTTACTAATATGTATCTTTTTTTTTAGTTGTAACTCCATTCCTAAAGTTCAGGAAGCAAATGGAGTCAAAGAAATAACTTCAAATACAGTTGCATTAGATGATGGTAGTCAACTTAAAATGGCAAAATCAGTTGAAGAAAAAACGACGATTATATTAGTGCG
>JALZVK010000243.1 GCA_023301005.1 Saprospiraceae bacterium
TGAATCCTTTCGTTTAAGAACGGTTGAATGAAAGTTATGCTGTTTCATTAAGACAAGTTTAACATTACTCTAACATATTAATATTATATCTAGTACTTAAATAAATAAATTAGAAAAAGACCTATTTATTATTCATCTTTGTATTTGTTTTTTATAAGAAAGAAATCGCGTGTATGACATTTGACAATTTTAATTTCGACTACGACCTTTTAGATGCGCTTGACGCAATGGGATTTAAGGAACCTAGTCCTATCCAAGAACAGGCTATACCTTTGATTACTGATAACAAGGATCTTATCGCTTGTGCTCAAACAGGTACTGGAAAAACTGCAGCCTTCCTCCTTCCTATTTTAAATAAAATTTCCCAACAAAAAGATAGAAAAGGAGTCAATACGCTTATCATTGCTCCAACTCGTGAATTAGCACTTCAAATAGATCAACAAGTAGAGGCTTTTGGATATTTCCTAGGGATTAGTTCTATTCCTGTTTATGGAGGTGGTGATGGTGCTTCATTTGACCAACAGAAAAAAGCATTTACTCAAGGTGTCGATATTGTTATCGCAACGCCAGGTAGATTGCTTTCTCATATAAAATTAGGTTATACTAAATTTGATCAGGTACAACATCTCGTTTTGGATGAAGCGGATAGAATGCTTGACATGGGATTTTTCAACGACATCATGTCTGTTGTAAAAAAACTTCCTGAACAACGTCAGACTCTTTTATTTTCAGCTACAATGCCTGGTAAGATTAGAGAATTAGCTAAAAAGCTATTGACGGATCCTCATCAAATTAATATTGCTCTTTCTAAACCTGCTGAAGGTGTTGATCAAGGAGCTTATCTCACCTATCAAGAACAGAAAATTCCTTTACTTGAAAAGTTATTAAGAGGAAAAGAGGAGCAATATCCAAGTATCATTATTTTCTCTTCAACTAAAAGAGTCGTTAGAGAAATCACTCAAACACTAAAACGAAAAAGATTTAAAGCAGCTGAAATCTCATCTGACTTAGATCAAAAACAAAGAGAAGAAACATTACTTAGTTTTAAAGCTCATCGTACACAAATACTTGTTGCTACAGATATACTCGCTCGTGGAATTGATATCAAAGAAATAAGTTTGGTTATCAATTATGATGTTCCTAATGATGCTGAGGATTATGTTCATCGTGTAGGAAGAACTGCTCGTGCTGACCAAACGGGAGTCGCTCTTACTTTAGTTTCTCCTAAAGATATGCGTAACTTCAAAGAGATTGAATCTTTAATCGGTGGTGAAGTCAAAAAATTAGACCTTCCTGAAGAACTCGGAAAAGGTCCTGATTATAATACTAAATTCTCGCAAAGAGGTAGAGGCGGCGGAGGAAGACATCATGGTAATAGAAATAGAGGCGGTGGCGGTAACAATCGAAGATCAAATAATAGAAATAACAATAATAGGAACAGAAACTCAAATTCAAAATCTGCTCCTAAGCCTAGATAGTATTTAAAATAAATAGAAATAAAAAAAGTGAATGGAAGAATTTCCATTCACTTTTTTTTGTTCAAGTTTAAGAAGGTTTAAGAACTTCTCCTTTTCTCTTTTCCTCCCGCAAATTTCTCAAACCAAAAAAACAACAAAAAAGACGAATGGTAAACCATTCGTCTTTTTTGTTTAACCTGCCAATAGCAAATCGAACTTAGATTGGCGCGTTCGATCTACTATTAACTTAGGTCTTTTTTCAGCGCTAGGCCGAATATAAATCCAATGAAATGAACATATCCATTTTAATAGAACCTACTTCTCAGTTCACTTAAACACTTGCAACTTCTTAGTAAGTGGTCCTTGTTCTGTTTCTACATCAATAATATAAACACCTGATTCCAAATGTGAAACATCCATCAGAACTTCGTTAGTATTTACATTAGTATTTATATCCAATATTTGCCCCATCATGTTAATCACTCTGATCGTCTCCATAGGATTATGAAAATCCGTTTGAATCGTTACATACTCATCAGTTGGATTTGGATATAAATTAAGTGCATTCTTTCTTAGCTCAGGGTCGAAGTCAGATAAGTTGATTTGAATATCAATTGTCTCATCATTTAACTTAGTTAAGTGACCTGTACTTGATAATGCATTAGAGCCTGTGAATCCTATAGTTGTTATATTTTCTTCATCAATCTTAAATCCAGTTATGTCATCAACTACAATATATACTGTACCTACTTTCCCAAACCCACTTTTTGAGGTTTCATCAGCCCTAGTAAATGCCACATCTAATTTACCATCAAATGGAATTTTACTGTACGACATTACTGGTGCATCATAACCTAACCAACTATGTTCATCAAATTCTATCCAAGCCTCTTCAAAGATGATTGGATTATAATTCATTTGGAAAGTTACTCCACTAAAATCTCTTGCGGGGTTACTACTAGTTCCCATAACAACATCAATAGCAACCGTGTCTCCCGGTTGAGGAAAACCAGTATTTTGAGAACTAAATATTAAAGGATTTGATTGAGTTGGTAATATCTGTGGTGTAATTCGATTTCTTTTACCATAATTGATATCAACAACATTCGCATCTGATTTAGTAATAATACTATCACCATCTGTATCAATATGCTTAATATTTTTATTAACCCCTGTTACTGTATTTACCCAACTATTAGAAAATTGTCCTATCCAATTAGTTCCTCCATTCCTAGGTGTTCCAACTTCACCAATAGCACATAGATATAATATATCTTTACCATCGACAACTCCATCCAGATTAGTATCACCTGCCCATACACATTCATCTATATTTTGAGAACAAGCTGGATCGTTATTAGGATTGTCAGTAACTTCTACATTTATATCAAATTCAAAACAATCTGAAGTATTAATACAATATTCTAAAGTGATCGTCTCAGTTCCGCTGTATCCTAATTGAGGAACATATTCAATTGTATTCCAAGTAACATTGGCTGTACCAAATGTAGGAGGTGTTACGATATTAAAGTTGTATCCAAATATAGGTGCATCATACTCAAAAAAGATTGGAGTATCATCATACGTATTTAAATCAAATGAAGTAGCACCAGGTGTAAAGTTAGATACAGTTACATATATTGTCGCTGTTTCAAAAACACCTAAAGCATTAGCTACTTTATAAGTGAATTTATCTACACCTTCAAAATTAATATTAGGAACATACTTAACAGAACCATTCCCTACTAACCATGCTATACCATTAGTAGGAGCATTCGTTAGTTGCAAACTCCAACCTAAAAGATTTCCACTATCATTATCTAATACATCAACAGTTCCAAAATAGTTAATGGAACCTGCTCGATTAATTCCCATATATAAGAAATCATCTTGAGCAAAATTATTAGAAGGTGCAATATCAAGTACTGTAGCTGTTACATTATAAGTACTTGTATTACCATTAGATGTATGTTGAAATGAAAAATTTTCTTGTCCACTAAATCCAACAGCTGGAGTATATAAATATGCAAAATCTTCAATAAATTGAAGTGTCCCATTACTAGGACCACTACTTATTGTATAACCAGTATAAGGCAAGAGTATAGGTATTGCTTCATTTTTAGAAGTTAATACCTCTGCTGATTGAGTAGATGGTAAACCATAATCATGTACTAAAACACTAATTACCCCTTTCTCACATGCTCCAAAATCATTACAAGCGATATACTCCATGTGAGTAACCCCTTTAAATCCTTGATCTGGTACAAACTCAAATTCATTACCTGTTATATTAACAGTACCATGATTATAAATTGGAGAAACTTCCTTTAAACTCAATACACCAGTCGTAGTTATATCATTGGCTAAAGGAAAGACTGTAGCTGCAGACCCTACGAAAGTACTAACAAAATCTCTTTTGGTAGTTACTAATGAATTACTAATCTCCACCTCATATCCTAAAAAGATATTCTGATTAGGTGGGTAAAACATTTGGAAATAAAAAGTATCCAATCCTGTATAGTTAGGATCTGGAATATAATTAATCTGCTCGTTATTATTAATTGTAATAATTTGGAGAGAACCATGGTCGGGATGACCATTGGTAGGAATACTTGGTATACCTGGAGGTAAATCCGAGATATTCAAGGTTTGATTCACCGGAATATGGTGATATTCGTAACCACTTGGTTGTGCATCCGCCACAAACGCAAAACCTAGAAAGGTTAGAATTAAAGAAAATTTGATAATACGTAAAAATATGTTCATTGCTCTTTTAGATTATGTTCAATAATATGAACGGTTAGTTCTTAGGTACATAAATTAATTGAATTACAATATATAGTTTTCTTTAAATTGGATTCTAGTACAAAAATACGCAATTGTTACATGTATTCAAATTTTATATATTAAAAAAAATATAAAATGAACTTGATAATCAATCGCTTATACAATCAGAAAAAAAATAATTCGTTAAATTTGTGAATTATTTTCAATCTTTTTTAAATTTAAAAAAATCGTTTTTGAACGGTTTGGTATGTAAGGTTGGTAAGAAATGATAAGGAAACCAGTAAAAAATGTAAATTCCCCTTTTTTTGAAGATTTATTAGAAATCTAATAGAAATTAGGTTTCTTTTGAGATATGTTAGGGGAATTTTTCTATAGGATTACTACCCATATCAAAACTTGCAACAATATAGTAAAAAATGTAATAAATGCACAATAATAAGTTAATAACTATACTAAAATATTTTAATAAGTCCGATTTCAATCATTTTCAGAAGTATATCACTTCTCCATACTTTAATAAAAGTCAACAACTTATTCATTTTTTTCAGATTATTGAGAAGGGAATTAAATCACCAAAAGAAACAGCTCTTGAAAAAGAAAGGGTTTGGAAAAAATTATTCCCTGATCAAAAATATAATGATGTTAGGTTTAGAAAATTATCTTCCGATTTTTTAAAACTAGTGGAAGGTTTCCTATCTCAACAGATTTATGATAATGATAATCTTCAAAAAGCAGCTAATTTAATTGAATCAGTTGGAACAAGAGGAATTGAAAAGATGTATCCGAGTGTAATTAGGATTGCAAATAATCATTCTGAAAAGTATCCTTATGAAGATGCAGATTACTATCTTAAGCAATATCAAATTCAAAAAAACTATTATGAACTTATACAACATGAATTTAAACACTCTGTAAGGCATAATTTAGAGGAAATAGATAGAAATTTGGATAATTTTTATTTTACTGAAAAATTAAGATACTATTGTGCAATGTATAGCCAAAAGCAAAGAGGTTCTCATCAATATAAGTTATCTTTTGAAGATAATATTATCAGTTTAATAAAAAAGAAAGAAGAGAATTTGACTCCTGCCGAAGCAATTTATTATCAAATATATTTAACATACATTGAAGAAGATAATATTGAGCATTATTATAAACTAAAAAGATTATTGTTAAATCATGGATTAAAATTCCAATCTATAGAAGCTAAAACATTATACGATTCTGCTATCAATTATTGTATAAAAAAGATAAATCAAAGCCATTCAAATTTTCTGAAAGAATCTTTTGAAGTCTATAAAGATTATTTAGCTAAAGAACTTATTTATGTTAATGGTGAATTAGACCCTTTCCATTTCAAAAATATTATTACAGCCTCACTTCGATTTGGAAAATATAAATGGACTGAAGACTTTATAAAAAAACATAAAGATAAACTACCAATTTCATCTAGAGAAAATGCTTATACATTCAATCTAGCGAGACTATATTATTATAAAAAAGAATATAATCAGGTTAAATCTCTTTTACAGTTTGTTGAATATGAAGATATTGTCTATAGTTTAGGATCTAAATCACTTTTACTTGCAACTTACTATGAAACGGATGAAATTGAACCTTTATATTCCTTAACAGAGAGTTTTAGAGCTTACATTATTAGAAGAAAAGATATACCAGAAACATGGAAAAAACCTTATCTAAATTTAATTAAATTTACAAAAAAATTAGTAAGAATCATTCCTAAGGATACAACTTCACTTAACAAACTAAAAAATGAAATTGAAAATAGTGGTGGTACATCTAATGTGATTTGGCTCAAAGAAAAAATAGCCGAACTAGAAAAATAAAGCCCCATAACTAAAAGTTATGAGGCTTAAATCTCTTAAATAAAAAGACTATAATCCAGTCAAATCATCAACAACTATCCCACCCTTCAACTTCACTTTTTGAGCCTTAGTG
>JALZVK010000244.1 GCA_023301005.1 Saprospiraceae bacterium
ATTAGACTTAAGTCTAATTTAAAACAAGTCAACTCGACACACTCAATTCTCCTCCTACCCTTTTCCAAATTTTCTTCGACGGTTCATTTCTAATATCGCTTCTTCGATTCCATCAGGTGTCAATCCAAACATAGGAAACATTTTCATCAGCACGGAACAAGTCATTGAAGAATGCCATATAGATTCTCGCATCGGATTCAACCAAGCCATCCGCTGAAAATGATTACTTAAATGTTGCCACGAATCTACACTTGATCTATTCAACTCATAAGGTGCCATATCAGCATCGCCAATTACAAATACAGAATAGTTTTTATCATGGCGAATGATTTTATCAATTGGTTCAAATTTCCAACGTGCCGCATCTGTATATAAACCCCCATATATACTATTGTGAAAATAATAAGTTTTTAGGTCATGCGCAAAACGAGTCTTCATTTTTGAAAACAATTTCCTTACACTTTGAACATATGGCGACATTGACCAACCTCCATTATCTATCATCAATATGACTTGTATCTTTTGATGTACTTTTTCTTTTTCATAAGGTAGGAAAATTCCACCTTGTTTCAATCCTTCTTTAATTGTAACTGGAATATCTAATTCAATTTCGGAAGTCCCTTCTTCGATACCTTTTAATGCCGCCAAGGCAGCATCAATATTGTCATCTCTTAAAAGTGCTTTGGTATCAACTGGATAAAATTCTCGACTATTAATTGCAGCTCTTGCCATCTTTCCTCCACCTGCTCCACCTACTCTGATTCCACCTGCCGCAGCACCGCCATGACCATAAGGAGACACTCCGCCTGAACCAATCCAATGATCGCCACCTGAATGTTTTCCTTGCTGACGTTTGGCAACTTCTCGCATTCTTCTCAACAATTCCTCTAAAGGAATATCTCGATAATCTGCCATTCTATCTAATATATTTTCTCTGTTGGGATTTGATTCGCCACCATCGTTACCATCTGTATCTTCCATTTCTGGATCATCTTTTTTTAAGATGTCTTTGCCTGATAATACTTTTTGAATATCATAAGAAGTCAAGTGAACTTCATCCAAAAACTTATCGACCAAATCAATATTAGAAAGGTTGGCTAATTCATCATCAGAGAAATTTTCTTTCCAACCTCGGAATGCTTCCGAACGAGTTACAGCATCTTCCAAAGGTTCTCCTTTGCGAATATCTATATTTAAAAAGTGCTCATAAAAGGCTTGAGAGAAAGGACCGATTTCGGTAGGTGCAGTTGTTATCAATCCTTTTAGTACATAAAACAAATCACCTAAGGTTCTGACCAATCCTTTGTCCATTGCATTCCGCAATTGTAACAATGTACGCACGTCAGCCGATAATTTATGTTTTCGAAATGTATGTGGTAATTGATCGAACATGTTATTAAGTTAATTATGGTAATGAATTTTTTGAAACAACTTGACTATTCAGTAACCGCCAACTTCAGTTGGAAGGTTGTCTCAAAGTAGTTGTTCTAGTAAATTTAGATAGAATAATTATCTTTTATTTTAGAACAATCTACCAGCTGAAACTGGAGATTACTTGGTTGTGCTAACTAACTATTAATTTAAACCTCTCTTACCCGCTTTAAACATATTTGATTTGACTTTTTGAAAGTCATTTTGATTTTTTATTAAAACTCCTAGACCTTCTACTCGATCTACTCTAGTCAATGCTTCTGCTTGTTCAAATGATTCTAAATATTTGATCCAACTTAATAATTCACGAGTTGCAGGAGCACGCTCCAATCCTAGACTTCGCATTTGGTAAAACAAAGAAATACATTTGTCCTCCAATTCCTTATTCATTTTTGGATAATGCTTTTGAACTATTTCACGCATCGTATCTTCATTAGGAAATGAAATATAATGATATACACACCTTCCTTTAAATGCAGTTGGCAATTCTTGTTCTCGATTACTTGTGATAATAATTGCAGGCATATTTTCTTCGCTCACTTCAATCACTTCGCCACTCTCAGGCATCACAAATTTTCTATGACTCAATGCGTATAACAAATCATTTGGAAACTCTCTTGGTGCTTTATCAATCTCATCAATCAACAAAACGGAGTTAGGCGTAGAAAATGCTTTTGCAGCAGGACCTTTTAAAACATAGTCTTGCAACTGTTCTGTATTTCTACCACCTGTCGATAATTTGGTATCCATTCCTTTTTCCTCTCTTTGAGCATTTAGAATTTCAACTTGAGAATCTCGAAGATATTTTACATGATCAAATTTGGCAACAAATTGCTCTACCGAACTTTTTGATCCAACTGGATAAACAAATAATTCCAATCCAGCTTCTTTTGCAAATTGAATTGGTAATTCAGTTTTTCCAGTTCCAGGTTCTCCCTCTATTAATAGAGGCATTCCTATCACTCTTGCCATGTGAAAAGCTTGCGCTAATTCTTTATCACAAATATACTTATCTGAACCTGTCCACATTTTTGTAATTGCCATTCTTGTAATTTTTAATATATCTTTTTTGTAATTTTTTAAAAACAAATATAATGAACGAAGTTCATTAATAAGTTAAACGAGTTTAAGGTTTAAGAAGAATGATAAATTAGCGTTTCCAAATCACATCAGGAATCTCTTGATCTTCAGTAAGTATCCCTGCCAATTTAAGATGATAAACAATACTCTTAATCATCTTATCACTTACCCATCCATGAATTGCCCACTCGGTACTATGATACCATCTTTCCACATCAACCATTTTTTGATGATACCTTTCACTTATCATTTTAATAGCATGTTCATCTTGCATAAAACTATCGCAGCTGTCATGAATAGTTCGTAACAATCTAATTACATTATTAGGTTGCTCTTCCAAAATCTTATCAGTAGCCGCAATTACAAAACAACTCCAAGGAGTTACATACTCTCCCACTCTTTTTAAAACACCAGAGTCTACATAAGGTTTAGTCGTATATTTTTCCCAATAAAAAATATCAGATTCCAAATTAGTTAATGAAGCTAATGCGCCATCTAGATTTTTGATGATATTAAATTGTTCTTTTTTTAATGGATGAGATTTACTATAAGCATCGACAATTGCCATTAAATGAGAACCTGAACCAAATCGACTGATTGCATATTTCTTATCAAATATTTCGTCGTATGAGTTGATAGGATTTTTAGCTCCTGTATGAATTCCCCAAGTCAATGGAGTGGTTACATAATTACTGATAATTTTACTTGGATTGCCATTGATAATGTCAGCAATTATTCCTTCGGTAAGTACTACACAAATGTCTACTTCATCATTTCTCAATGCTTTAGTCATTTGACCTGTACCGCCCTTAAATGTAGTCCACTCAATCTCTACTCCACGACTTTGAAATTGCCATTGTTCATTGGCAAGATGTATAGGAAAATTAAAATGTTCGGGAACTCCTCCTATTCTGATTTTTGAATTTTTCATAAAATGTAAGCTTTATTTCAAACTTAAAATTAAGTTCTTAGATAGATCGATTTAATAGAAATTGTAAAGTTAATATTTTCTTTTATTTGACTTAATGAAGTTATTCTAAATGTCTTTTGTTTTTAAAATAACTTACGCAAATCAAGAGTTAAAAGTATTAATAGCATTACTTCTAATTTAAGTCATAAGACATTGCTTATATATGTAAGACGATACATATTTTATTTTTTTCATATAAAAGCTATTACACATTATATATTTTATATATTTTTAGCTTAGAATTATCCAAAACAAAAATTAACCAATTTATTAATGTCTTACACTGTTAAACCGTCGACCGATTTTATCAATAACATTGAAGAAGCTATAAAAGAATTTGGTGTGATAACCTGCCCTAATCCTTCTTGTACCAAGAGGTTAACTTCTAAGAAAAAAATGGATACTGATAACAATGCCTATTTGGAATATGGTTGTGAAGATCCAAGTTGTTTTTATCACAAAAAAAGAAAAGTATTTATTCCATTAGAAGAAATTGCTTTGGGTGATAAATTAAATTCTCAGCTAAAGAATATTTCTTATTCAAAAATATTGTACTCCACTTTATTCGCTCTTTTCTGTATTGCTTCTTACACTAGTTACCATCTTTATAGTATTAATCAATTCATAGAAAATGATGTTGCTGATACAGAAATTAATATTTCCTCAGAGCTAAGCGCTAACACTCCCGATATTCTTCCAAGCAAAACTATTGATGACAATAAAATCAGTTTAACGGAATTGGTTACTCAAACTAAAACGTTAGTTACTTCAGGAAGTTTTGATGAAGCCAAAATGAATTTTGAAAAAATTTTAAATGAGAAAAAATATAGAGAAGCGTTAGTCAATAATAAAGATTTAAGATATGAATTGTTGGAAATGATTGGCGACTCTTATGACAAATCTAAACCTCAATTTTCATATCACTTTTTGGAGGACAGAAATTCTTTTAAGTTTTTGGGGAATTTCATCAACACATTTGATACGGAAAAAAATATGGCGAATGTATATCTAGGTAAGGCGTATCTTAATTTTCCGAATATTTTAAAAGAAAAAATTGGGAGCGATGAAAGGAAAAAAATGCAACTCATAGCTTTGAATTATTATTTGAATGCAGCTAAGAAAGATCAATTAGGGAAGTATCATAAAAGTTCTATCAAAGAAGTAAATGAAATTTGTAAAACTTATCGGTTATATAGTTACAGTCCTAAAAAACTTATTCCTACAGAAAAAATAATTCTTCAAAAACAAAAAAATGTTATCCAATACAGAATTGATTTTGTGGAAAAAATAATTAAAAATATTTCTTAATTTATCAAGGAAAATTAAAAGATAAGGATGATTTTTTTGAAGCAGAGGAAGGGAATCTAGCATGGGCAAATTTCCTAAAAGGAAACAATGATAAAGCAATTGCTTTATTTACAGAAGATTTTAAAGCTGCTTTTGGATTCTCAACAGAATTTCACAGAACTAGAATTTTTTCATTTGCTTGAAATT
>JALZVK010000245.1 GCA_023301005.1 Saprospiraceae bacterium
AACGGCAATATCTCGCATACACTCACTACAACGGGTAGCAGAGACCGTTAAAAAAGCAAATAACAATACTCTTACAAAAACACAACTTTTAATCTCCAACAAATAAAAAATAAAAACACTATTAAATCCAACAGAATCATCAAACACCTATGAAGCCAAAAATCACCAAACAAATTGCTCGGATTGAAAATAGGTTTATTTTCAATGCTAGGTATCAATTAAGTGCAAGGGAACAAAAGATCATCCTTTACTTAATGTCCAACCTTGATCCTAAGGAGCAAAAAGATTTTCATAAACAAGTCGTTCCTGTCAAGGAATTAGAATCACTCCTTAAAGGTGATGATAAAAAATGGGGCGGACTCTATAAAGAGATGAATGAATTTAGTGTAAGAATCATATCTAAATATATTTCCTTCGATTCAGATTTTTTGGTCAATAACAAACCTTTGCGGGGAGTGATTAGTTGGTTTCAATCTGTGATACCTGTTGAAACGGAACATGGAGAAGTTGCTTTGGAATTTATGTTTTCGGAGAGATTAAAACCTTTCTTATTGCAATTGAGTGAATATGCAAAAGTCCATCCGCTAGATGTCGCTCCGATGAAAAGTGGTTTTGCGATTCGGATGTATCAAGTTTTTAAAGCAGAAAGAGATCGTATGCGAAAGCATACTCAAAGCTCGGTGATGATTTACAAGTTGGATGAATTGAAACAGATGTTGGGGATAGAAGGTAAGTATAAGGTGTTAAAAGATTTCCGTCGAAGAGTATTAGATGTGGTGGAGCGAGAAGTGAATACGCATAGTCCGAGTGTACAAGTAAAGTACGAATATATCAAAACGAACCGTCGAGTAACAGGTGTAAAGTTTTTGATTTTTGATAAATCCAAAACGAAACAAGGTGCTAGACAAGGAGGTGGAATAGGATCAAATTATGCTCCATCAGAGGAAGAAATTGCTGCATTGACTTATGCTCAAAATAAAGCGTATGAAACTTTGGTGAAATTTGGAGTGTATGAAGGCATTGCTTTTAAGCAGATTTTGCCCAATTTAAAAGGTGGCGATGTGGAAGGTTTTGAGGATTATTTTATCAAACATGCTTTGGCACATTTTAAACGATGGGCTAGAAATCAACCGAACAAAGCGATTAGTGCTGCTACTTTTGTAAATTGGTGGACGGAGCAAAATGTTTTCGATTCGGAGAATGATGTGTTTTGGAAACTCGTAGAAAAGATCAATAAGGATAAAAAGAAACTCGATGAAATTACTTTTGAAAATAGAATGGAAGCGAAAAAGATGACTAAGTCAGAATTCATCGAATGGTATAAAGGAACGCAAAAGAAAATGCTTTAATTGAGTTAGAAACTATCCATAGAAGGATAGAATATTTTTAAAGGCATTAGATTCGATGCTTTTAAAATTTATCAAAAAAAGAAACACTTAGAAAAAAGATGACTAAAAGCAAAGTACAAATCATATCAGTAAAAGGTGTCGAGATTCGATTGATTCCAAAAAATGAAGAGCAATATATCTCATTAACTGATATTGCTAAAAATTTTGGAGAACCTAAAACCTTAATTCAAAATTGGATGCGAACTCGTAATACTGTTGAGTTTCTAGGGATTTGGGAGGAAATGAATAATGAGAATTTTAACGGCATCGAATTCGATGCCCTTAAAAATGAATCTGGTAGTAATGCTTTTTCGCTCTCTCCTAAAAAGTGGATTAAGTCGGTCAACGCAATTGGAATTATCTCGAAGGTAGGACGATATGGAAGTGGAACTTCTGCTCACATGGAAATAGCTTCGGAATTTGGTTCTTGGCTAAGTCCTGCTTTTAAACTTTTAGTTTTTCAAGAATTAACTCGACTCAAAAAAGAGGAAGCCGCTAAATATAATTTAGAATGGAATGTCAATCGGATTATTTCAAAAGCGAATTTTCATATTCATACCGAGGCGGTAAAAAAACACCTCGTACCACCTCGAATCAAAAATACGAAAGCAGAAGGTTATGTCTTTGCCAATGAATCAGATGTTTTAAATCTAGCACTTTTCGGAGTAACAGCTAAACAATGGAGAATCCAAAATCCAACACTCAAAGGCAATCTTCGAGATCATGCGACCACGGAACAATTATTAGTACTTTCGAATCTTCAAAGTTTGAATGCTAAATTGATGGAGTGGGGGAGCGATGAGGAACAACGTTTGGATATTTTAAATAAAACGGCAATTGAACAAATGGAGATTTTGATGAGAAGGGCGACGTTGAAACAATTGCCTGCTAGTAAGAAGAAGGAATTGAAAGATGGGAAAAAGGGAAGACGGATTTGAGAAGTTTGAAGTTTGACGAATTTACTTGTTTTACTCTTATGTTTTGAATGTTATAAATTCCGTAAGAGTATTGTTTTTTTTATAAAACATGGAACCCAAATTTTCATTCTGAAAATTTGGGTTCTCTATTTTTTTAAACAAATCATTTACGAAGTAAATAAAACTATGAGTAAAACAAGCTAATTCGTCAAACTTCAAACTTCTCAAATCCGTCTTCCCTTTTTCCCTTCTTCAAAAACAAAAAAGCCCCTGACAAAATCAGAGGCTACCTTTGGTTAAGGCGGGAATAAATCCCCTTTTTTTTTAAAAGCTAAGAAGCTCTTGTATCTTAATTTTCACCTTTTCAGCAGAAGGCAAATACGTTTCTTCCAAAAGACTATTTAACGGAATCGCTGGCGTATTTTCAGCACCCATTGTCATAACTGGCGCATCCAAATCTTTAAAACATTTCTCTTGAATCATTCCAGCAAGACTTCTTGCAAACGAACAATTCACCGCTTCTTCAGTCAATACCAGACATTTGTTATTTCTTTTTACGGATTCCAAAATGGTTGTTTCATCCAACGGAGCTAAAGTCCTTAAATCCACAATTTCAATTTGCCCTTCAAAATCCTTAGCAGCATTTAACGCCCAATGAACGCCCATACCATAAGTGATAATTGTAAGAGTATTGTTATGAGATTCGTCAGTATGTTGAACAATATTCGCTTTTCCGAAAGGAAGAATATAATCCTCCGCAGGTTCAATCGTTTTGGCAGCTTGAGTACCAGGGACTTTTGACCAATACAAACCTTTATGTTCAAAAATCACCACAGGATTAGGATCATGATAAGCTGCTTTCATCAATCCTTTGAGGTCAGCACCATTACTTGGGTAAGCGATTTTGACTCCTCGAATATTAGTAATAATCGACTCGACACTTGAAGAATGATAAGGTCCGCCACTTCCATAAGCACCAATCGGAACTCGAAGAATCATACTTACTGGATATTTTCCATTGGACAAATAACACGACCGACTGACCTCCGTAAACAACTGATTGATCCCTGGAAAAATATAATCCGCAAATTGAACTTCCACTATCGGATTCAATCCTACCGCCGACATTCCAACCGTAGAACCTACAATAAATGCCTCTTGAATTGGAGTATTAAAAACTCGATCATCTCCAAATTTCTGCGCCAATGTCGCCGCTTCTCGAAATACACCACCCAATCGAGCACCTACATCTTGTCCATAAAGCAAACAACTTTTATCAGCTTTCATCAATTCCTCCACAGCATGTAAGGCACAATCTACCATGACAACTTCTTCGCCATTTTGGGGAGTTCGTTCGCCAGTTTCTTCCGTAATAGGAGTTGGTGCAAAAATATGATCGAAGATAGAATCAGCTTCAGGTTCTTCCGCAGCTAATGCCAATTCAAAATCAGCTTTAACAACTTTCAAAGCATCCGCTTCGAGTTTATCTAATTGTTTTTTGGAAAAACCATTTTCCAATAATTGATTTTTAAAAATAGGGTAGGGGTCTTTTAATTTGGATTCTTCCAAATCATCTCGATACCATTCCATTCGTACACCTGAAGTATGATGATTTAACAAAGGAACTTTTGCATGAACTAAAAAAGGACGACGTTCTTTTCTAATCGTATTAATCACTTTTTCCAAAGTCGAATAAGAAGTCATAAAATCACTACCATCAATCGAGACCGCTTCCAATCCTTTAAAACCTTGAGCATATTCAAAAGCATCTTGAGCTCGAATTTCATCAGCACTTGCAGAAATGTCCCACTCATTATCTTGAATCAAAAACAAAATTGGATATTGCTTTAAGGCTGCCATTTGAAAAGCCTCAGCAACTTCTCCTTCCGTAACCGATGCATCTCCCAAAGAACAAACCACGATTGGTTTTTTAGATTTTTTATCATTGAGTTTTAGCAATTCTTTATATTGAATTCCCATAGCCGTACCTGTTGCAGGAATAGCTTGCATACCTGTTGCAGATGATTGATGAGGAATTTTAGGTTTGTCATCATCACGCAAACTTGGATGCGAATAATAAGATCGACCTCCTGAAAATGGATCATCCTTCTTCGCCAATAGCTGCAACATCAAATCAAACGGTCGCATTCCAATAGACAACAACATCGCATCATCTCGATAATATGGAAAAGCAAAATCTTGCGGAAGCAATTGCAAACCACAAGCTATCTGAATCGCCTCATGACCACGGGAAGTCGCATGTACATATTTGGAAACTAACTTAAAATTTTCTTCATATAATTCAGTCAAATGTTTCGCAGTACACAGCTTTGTAAAAGCTGTAGAAAGTACTTTTTTCTGAATTTTACTTTTTGATTTTACCATAAACAATTAGAGATTTTTAAAAATTCATTTGTGCTATAAAACTAACATTTTTTAACGAGTTGTTTTTATTTGTAAATAAAAAAAGAATATTGTTACTTGATTAACAATATTTAGAAGTTTTAGTTATATTTTTTATTTAAATTAGAGATTGAAAATAACGTTGTTTTAAAAACCAATAAAAAGATGATAAAACTAGACGAACTCGATGTCAAAATCCTATCTTTTTTACAAGATGATTCGCGAATGACAATTCGTGATATTGCCAAGCAATTGAATATTTCCACGACTCCTATTTTTAATCGAATCAAGAGATTGGAAAAGGAAGGTGTTATCGAAAGATATGTCGCTATTGTCAATGCAGAGAAGGTTGGAAAAATGCTATTCGCATTTGTATTTCTTTCTTTAAAAGATCACTCAAAAGACACAGTTGAAAAAATGGAAAAACAAGTCACTAGTTTTTCTGAGGTATTGGAATGTCACTACGTGACGGGCGGTGCTGATTTTTTTTTAAAAGTGATAGTGAAGGATATTAAAGAGTATAATGCCTTTATTTCAGAGAAGTTATTTTCAGTAAAAAATATAGGAAAGATTGAATCGCTCTTGAGTTTGAGTATGGCGAAGAGTACGAATGTCATTCCACTTTGATAGAATCTACCGACAAAGGTAGATTCTATCAAATATATTCGAAATCAGTATCTCCTCTTTTTCCTCTTATCAGTTTTTTTATTTTTCGCCCTCACCTTTTCACGCTGCATCACCTTCCTAAATTTCTCAGGATAATGAACTTGAAGATTCATCGTTTCCCCCGTCTCAGGATGTCGAAAAGAAATCCTTCTTGCACAAAGCAAAAGCCCTTTTCCCAAAATCGTTTTTTGACCCTTGGAATACATTTTATCACCGACGATAAGATGACCCAATTCCTTCATGTGAATACGCAACTGATGCGTCCGTCCCGTAACAGGAAAAAGATTAACCAAAGAAAGATGTTCAAAAATCATAGAAGGAACAACCAATTCAGTTTTAAAATCAGTAACCGCTTTTTTATCTTTTATGGGAAATTCGACACGGCCTGACTCTTCGACTTGACCATGTACGACAGCGATATATTCTTTTTTGATTTGATTCTTTTCAAATGCTCTTCCGAGTTGGATTAATGCTTTTTTAGTTTTTGCTAACAATACAATTCCGGTAGTAGGAACATCTATTCGATGGATGGCAACAGGATGAGGAAGCGCATCAGGTTGATGATTATTCATATTATGACGAGCAACTGCATTTTCAATAGTGACATTAGCATTTCCATTGACGGCAATCCCCGCAGGCTTGTTGACGACGATTACAAAATCATCTTCGTAAACGATGTCAACATCAATATCAACTTTCTTAATATTTTTAATTCCCGAACCTCGCAGTTCCAAATGATCACCAACTTGCACCCAATCTGTAATTTGCGCAGGTTGCCCATTATAAAATAACCGACCACCACTAATCGCTTTATTCGCAGAACTCTTACTACCAAGTATAGGAAATGCTTTTGCAGCATAGACATTGATTGGCAATTTATTATCCAGTTCTTTTATGATATGAGACCAATATTGTTTTCGTTTTTTCGCCATGGAGTAAAAGTAACTAAGCGAGTAAATTATAAGTAGTTTTTGAGGATTTATTTTTAGTGAAAAATTTTAAAAGATCAAAAACAAACTCATATAAACCATTTAACACATATCATTTTGATCTATAGATTTTTTTGTAAAAGCAAAAGTATTTTTATCTTTATAAGCTAATATTTCAAATATTAGATTTTTATACTATAAGAGAAAATCCATAAAAAAAACTTTCCAATTAGTAACAGTCAAATAATAAGTTCCTGATTTAGAGGAGAATATATTGTTCTCAGTTTTTTATTTTAATGAGGGATAATTGTTAAGAGCTTGTTTAGAAATTAGATTTTGAGATAAAAATGTTCATTTTTAGCCGAAATATAATTCCCCAACAAGCTAAAATACTTTGACTGAATTTATTTAATTCGCATTCCTTAGATTTCTAATTATACTGAATTTAAAAAACTAGACCGTTTTTTATAAGAACAAAAACATACTATTACACATACTAGTAGAGAAACTTCTATTGAAGTATTTACATTTACATACCGTAAATTAATTACTTCATTAGACATAATGTAAAAGGCTTTTAGTGAATCACTAAAAATATTTTTCTCATTTAATAAATAGAAACTCCTCAACTAGTGTTTGATTAAACACTTAAATAATGAGAAAATTATTAACAGTCATTTTTGCCCTGTTAGTCTATGTCCTTTCCACAAATGCTCAGGTGAATGGTTCTATTAAATTAGGAGTTACAGGTTACCAAGGAGATTTACATTGTAATACTGATGAGTCCATCGGATATCTAGATAACTTAAATGCCGCACTTGGAATAGGTGTTCATGTTCCTTTCAGCAAACTCGTAGGACTACGAGGAGAGTTAACTTACTTTCGCCTCTCAGGTGATGATTCTAATTTTCAAAATACAAGTCATGCTAATCGAGGTTGGTCATTTACCAATAACATATTGGAATTGAGTGCTTTATTGGATTATGAGCCTTTGGGTAAAAGACGTTTTAAGCATGGAAGATTCCGTCGAACAATAACTCCCGTTATTTTTGGAGGAGTTGGATTAGGATTTACGAATACCAAAGTGGATTGGAATAACGATAATAATTCCAATATCAATGAAGATAATGTATTTAGAAAAAATGCAGAGTTAGCATTACCAATTGGAATTGGATTAAAATATTATCATTCTGAAAAATTAGCTTTTGGATTAGAAGGTGGATTACGACTTCCTGTTTCGGATTATTATGATGGAGTGAGTCGTGCAGGAAATCCTGACAATAATGATTCTTATGCATTTTTAGGATTGAAAGCTTATTTCGGTTTGGGTGGAAAAAATGATGAAGATGGCGATGGTATCGTAGATCGCAAAGATGCTTGTCCATCTCTTGCAGGATTGAAAGAGTTGAATGGTTGCCCAGATTCTGATTACGATGGTGTAGCTGATAATATGGATCAATGCCCTAACAAATATGGAGTTGCCGACTTAGCAGGTTGCCCTGACTCGGATGGAGATGGAATCAAAAATTCAGAAGATAATTGCCCAGATTTTGCGGGTCCAAAATCACTTAATGGTTGCCCCGATAAAGATGGCGATGGAGTTTATGATCATTTAGATTTATGTCCAGATGTAGCGAGTAGAGATAATAAATATGGTTGTCCTGATCAAGATGGTGATGGTGTATTTGATCATTTAGATGAATGTCCTCATGATCCAGGAGTACGATTTAAAAAAGGTTGTCCACTAATAGATTCGGATGGTGATGGAATAGAAGATGATGTAGACAAATGCCCTAATCAAAAAGGTTCGAGCGCAACTGATGGTTGTCCCGATTTCGATGATGATGGTATCGCAGACAAAGATGATAAATGTATTCAAGTTGCTGGTAAGGCACCTAATGGATGTCCAGATGGAATTATACCTCCACGAAAAAATACTAGAAAATCCATCTTAGAAGTGATGGAACGAACCACTAATTATTCATCGACGCCTACTTCAGAATATGATTCCGCACCTGCTTGCCGATGTGAAGGCAATACAAATGTTGTTTTTAATATTCCAAAAAATGCTTTGCCGAAATCATTAAGTCGATTGGGGAGTAATCCTGAATTTGGAGATTCTCATGGTTTGGATGCCTTTGATTTTTATAAAAAATTAAACAACCGTTATAATTCCAATGCTCGTGATAAACGATTTTTAGATGACTTATTTAGAGGAATGGGTTATGCTAGTTTTGCAGAGGCGACTCCTGAACTCTTTACGGAAACTCAGCTCGAACGTGGGACAATCGGAAATATCGGTTTTAGCAAAAACCATAGGACGCTTTATGGACAACTGAATGTAACGTCAGATAGAGACTTAATGGCATTTAGAATTCAAGCGGCGAATGGTTGTGATATACATTTTATGAAGACTTGTGGAAATCACTTTTTCTTCTGCAAGTAACGGCCAAACCTGCCCGTCCGGCAGGCGGGTTCATTTGGCACGTTGTCAAAATGTGAGTGAATATCTTAAAGGCATCGAATGTGATGCCTTTAGGATATTTTCATTTTAGGAATAATCCTTAGATGATTACCCATTTTGCAATTTGACTATTGCCATGTGTATTTTTTATTTTTATAAAAAACAAACCTTGTCCATTTATTGGAGGTAATTCAAAAGTATTTTTTCCTCTACCCATTTCTATTTTTTTATAAAAAATAAACTGACCTAATTCGTTAAAAATTTCTATTTCGAAAACAGTATTTTTATTTAGTTCAAATTCTAAATGACTAGTGTTCCCTTGCTCAATAATTGTAGGAATTAATCTAAAAGAATAGTTGTTCTCTATATTTTTCGTAGTAGTCAAAAAGTCAACTTCAATTTCCAAAATTTCAAAACAATCATTTATATCCGTTACGGTTACAGTATAAAATCCAGGTAAAAGATTTTGAATTGTTGCAGTAGTATCTCCATTACTCCATAAATATTGATAGCTAGGTGAACCTCCTGTAGGAGTTATTTCAATGATTCCATCAGCATTCATTTCGCCAGTAGCAGGAGTAGTATTTTCAATAATTTCAATAGGTAAAGGTTCATTTACAGTCATACTAAATACTTCAGTACAACTATCAGCATCCATTACAGTAATAGAATATTCACCAACTTGTAAGCCTGTAAAAACAGTTCCAGTATCAATACCATTATTCCATTCAAATGTGAAAGGAGGTGTACCATGTTGTACCCATGTAATCGCACCATCTGCTCCATCAAAACATTTTACATGTTGTACTTGTGGAACTAATACTTCAAAATCTTGAGTTTCGTAAGCACCCAAGTCAACTGCATTATCTATTATACGAGGGTTGCCCTCATGGTCAAAAATAATTCCTAGAGTATCTATTGTTAAATCATCTCCTTGATTAATTGCAGGAGAACATGAACGAAGAGAAAAATCATTATTCATAGTATCTCTGAATTCTGGATAAATATTATAAAGCATATTGTCTCCACAAACATCTATGCCATTGATGAGGCAATTAGAAGTTTTTAATAAAGAATGGTGAATAGAGAAATCAAGGAAATTGCTATCAGGTATATTATTAACAATAGATTCTTCTATAAATAATTCTTCAATAGGTTGATCTTGCCAAAAAATTGAATTGGCAATATTTACTTTATTGTATGATTCAGGATTAGTCGAAATGAAAAATATTTTTTTTAAAACAGCACTTCTATTTTTAAAAAAAGTACAATTATAAATATTGGTATTTGTTTTTATTGTAGAAACAGATGTTTCATCTTGTTGAATAGTAATAGCCCTAGCATGAGAAGAAAAAATAGTATTAAAAATATCAATCTGATTGTTGTTTGGAATGGCTACACCAATGTTTCCCGTTATATCTAAATTAAGAGCACCATACTTAAAGGATGAACCAAATACTTGATTCGTTCCTTCAAATAAACAATTTGAAATAACAAAATGTAAATTATAATATCCTTCAAAATCTATTGAAGGAGAGGCTATTGAACTATTGTTAAAAAAATCAGTATCACTTATTTTTAAATCTATAAATTCTTCTCCCCATAAATTTGATCTTTCAATATAGATCATAGGACTATCTGATGAATTTATAAATGTGCAACCAGTAATTTTTATTGGAGCTACTACTGCTTCTGAAAATAACATTATAAATAAAGAGGAAATGGTTATTGATGAACCATGAACAGAACTAAAACTGATATTATTCTCAAAATCACAATTAACAAAATGGTGCTCGTTAATCATATCTAAATGGATTGCACCTCCGAATGAGATATTATCTTTAAAAAGACAGCTCTCGAATATATTAGGCGCAGCATTGGGATTACCTCCTAATTTAATAATTGCACCTCCAAATGAATCAGCATAATTATTAGTAAACTGACAATTAATAATATGAGGATTTAAACTGAAACCATTAGATGGGGATCCTATAGCGAGTCCTCCTCCAAAAAGAGCAACATTATTTTTAAAATGACAATTTTTGATAACTGGATGAGCAGCTATATTATCAACATTACCATCTACAAACATTCCACCACCATAAGAAAATGGAGAGTTACCCAAGTTAATATTTATAGCCTGCCCTTCTTGAATAGTAAAGCCATCAATGAGAGATGTAGAGTCAGTCCCTATAGTATAAATCACATGATAACTATTATCTGTACTGTCTCCTTGTATTCCGATGTCCCCACTTAGTATAGTTGGGTATAATGTAAAATCTCTTTGAGACAATTCTGTTTCGTTACCCTGAAAACCACCGAACCATTTTACGCCATTTTTTAATACAAAAGAAAATTGACGGAAAGATCCATTGGTTGGTTTATAGGTACCTTCTGCTATCCAAATGGAATCTCCATAAATGGCTTCATTGATGGCAGGTTGGATAATCGAATAAGCATTTCCCCAAGAAGTTCCATCATCATTTCCATTGGAGACATTGGTATTTACAAAAATTATTTTTGCAGAAATGGGGAAGGTGCTTCCTAGAAAGAGAAGGGTAAGGAGGATGTATTTATTGTTTTTCATGGAGATTATAGTTTTAGCGTTAAGTAAGTTTTGACGTTGATTTTCTGAGAGTATATTTATTTTTAAAGTAGATGATATCGTCTACTTTAGAATTTGAACAATTTTCTTAGATATGAATATATGAGTTTTTTGATAAATATTTTAATCCTATCCAATTCGAGTGAATTAAACTTGTTTACCATGATAGCACATATTAACTTAGCTTATCATTATCTCCAAAACAATAAAAATACATCAGATGAAGAATAATCTAAGAACCATCAATTTGAGAAAATTCAAGTTGATAGAAACCATAACATCATCAAAAGATGAAAAGGTTTTAGAAGCACTTGAAGAAGTTATAAGAAAATATAGAATTACTACATTTGAATCTAAAATGAATCCTATGACAAATGAGCAATTCAATAATGAAATCAATAAAGGCTTTAAAGCATATCAGCGAGGTGAGTATTCTTCTATTGAAGATTACCTAAAAGAAATAGAAGAAGAATCTTAACATACTCCAATTTGAATATATCCACCTTTCCCCATTCATAGAAAAAACAATATTTTTCATCTAAAAACCCTTTCCAATTCCTTCCCATTTCCTACATTTGCGCCACAAACAATCCAACCAAAAAAGTGTTATAACAAAATCTTGTTTCCATAGGAGGCAAGTCACTCCTAACACGTCTCAAATTATTAAATCAAATTTTTAATAAAAAAACTTTAC
>JALZVK010000246.1 GCA_023301005.1 Saprospiraceae bacterium
ATTTTATAACATTCTTTTTTCAATGAATAATCCCATATTTCCTGAAGGAGCAAACTTAACTTTATAGTCTCCCGATATTGGAAGATTTGAACTTACTTTACTTAATCCAATATTTCCTGTACCTCCAATTATAAGATTTTGAGATTGTACAGCGTTTAAAACGAATATGATTAAACATAATGATAGTAGTTGTTTTTGAAGTCTTTTCATTTTGTTGTTGTTTAAATGAGAGATGTTTTTATTTCACTAGTAAAAATAGCGAAATAACACTATCTATTTACATCTTACATTATATAAATAAATGATTCATTTCACCTCCCAATCATTTACCATTTTATCAAAAAAACCTATACAAAACATTGGTTTTTACCCATTCAAAAGTTATCTTTGCACTCGTTTTTATAACCAATTAAAATAAATTAAATAATGTTTGCAATTGTAACTATCGCTGGTCAGCAATTTAAAGTTGAGGAAGGTCAAGAAATCTTCGTCCACCAGCTGGATGCAAAAGAAGGCGACAGCGTGTCTTTCGACCAAGTTCACTTGGTAGATAATGGCGGATCTGTAAGCCTAGGAACACCTACATTAGGTGGTTCAGCAGTCAAAGCAACTGTGCTTGGCAATCAAAAAGGAGATAAAGTAATTATTTTCAAAAAGAAAAGACGTAAAGGATACCGTAAGAAAAATGGTCATCGTCAATCTTTTACTAAAATCAAAATTGACGGAATCAGTCTTTAGTATTTCCTTTTTAATGTAAAAATTGCCTTACGGCAATTCTTTTTGTAAATCTTAAAATTAAAGAAAAATGGCTCATAAAAAAGCAGCATCGAGTACGGATAATGGACGTGATAGTAATAGTAATTACTTAGGTGTAAAATTATTTGGCGGTCAAACCGCCATCGCAGGTAATATTATTATTCGTCAAAGAGGAACTAGATATCACCCTGGTGAAAATGTTTACATGGGAAAAGATCACACTATTCACGCAAAAGTGGATGGACATGTTAAATTCTCTAAAGGAAGATTAAACAGAACTATAGTTAACATTACTCCTGTAGAAGCATAAAAATGTAACCATAGTAGAAAGTATTGTCCTCATAAAGACGTCTGCTATTAAATACATACTTAATGGACAAGTTTTAGCGTTTAAAAAGTGATTAAAAAATTGGTCATTTTATAGAAAAAGCATTAAATTTGTTTATATCAAAATTTAATTAGAATAGTTTTAGTTTTCATAGCTTTATATTTTTTGTTGTTAAGCCTTATCTCTCCGATAAGGCTTTTTTTTTCCTCTTTATCATCTTTCTATCCTACCGATGTTCCCCAAAAATTTAACCATTGTAAGTTTATCTTTTTAAAGAAATGATTATCAGGAAATTTATTCAATTCTCCTACGATATTTTCTTTTGCGATATTTTGAAAATTAGAAAGTTCATCAAGATTAATAAATGCTGTTTGATATTTATCATTAAAGAAATCAAGCAAACCATCTTTTACAAAAAAGTGAAAATCTTCAAAGTACTCTTGATATTGCGATGGTAATCCTTTTCCATTCAAAAAATGAAATAAAACAGAGAACTCAAATAAGTGTTCGATATTAGGCATAAAGAATTCTGATTTGGAATGTTGTCTTCGTGCAAATATCTCTTGAGGATTTAAGAAATTGACATTCTCCTTTGTCAATTGAAACCAAATATTTAATTGAGTTTTTACTCCATCTTGAAAAGTGATATATACTTCAGTTCCTGTATTTTTATTGACACAGTTGGAAACTCCGATTGCTGAGAAACTTAAGATGTTCTCAATCATCATTTGATGTTCATTTTCTGGAAGTAAAATATTGATTGGAATTTCTTGAATAGGTTTGTGAACTGCGAAATGTTCAAATAAGACGTACTCTTTGTTTTTCAAACATCCTAAAAGATGTCTAATGAATTTTTGGTTATGCATGTTAATTCGGTTTTGGTGGGGAGAGACTATAAAAAATTGTAATAGGGCGGGAAATTAGACCAGTCGAATGGACGAAGGAAAGTAGCTTAAAATTAGATTTCTTCTAGGGCTGTTTCTATAACCCAACCGACTTCACCATTTTCTAATCTAACTTTGTACCAAGATGTCACTTTTTCCAATATTTCTGCTTTTGTTCCTTCATGAATTTCAATTATTTCTTGACTTATGCTATCAGGTAGCTGTTTTAGTGCAGTTTTGGGAGCCATGATAATTGCGGCACCACTATTTTGATAAACGCTGTAACTGCTATATGCCAACGCAAAAAGTACTAAACTCAATCCTAAACTAATCAATCCAGCGGTAAATCCTTTTTTTCGTTGACTTCGATTTTTTCCTAAAATCCAACCAATTAATCCACCTATTCCTAACCATAAAAAAAGGATCGCTAATAAAGACCAAATTCCAGATTGAGTTAAATTTCGAATTTGTGACCACCATTGCGCTAAAAAGAAGGGAGGGACTTTTTCTATTTTATCAGCTTTCTTATCATTGGCTAATGCGAGGTTTTGTAGAATGGATTTATTTCTAGGAGAAATAATTAATCCTCGCTCATAGTTGAGTATGGCTTTGCCATATTGTTTTTTTTGTAAATATGAATTACCTAAATTAAAATATACATCTTCAGACTCGAAACCTCCTGCTAATATCAATTCATATTTTTGGATGGCTTTGTCGTAGTTCTTTTGATCAAACAATTGATTCGCTTGATTGAATACTTCTTCATCTAATACTTTCGACTGAGCGAAATTATTATTCTGACTAACTATTGTAAAAAAGAAAACCAGAAGGGTTAGATATGGCAATCTTCTCATTTTTTATTTTGTTTTGATAAAAAAAGTTGTTCGAGTGTCATTGGGCGACGACCAGTTTGCCAATTGAAATTTTCTAATTTCATATCACCATCAGTCGCTTTTTTCATGGGTGTAAATTTAGCTTTTGGTTGTGTATAAAACTTAATATTATCCACTTGATTATTTCCAAAATATAAAAGCATTTCACTTGCTACAGTTTTATTAAATCCGATATAAGCCTCATTATCATCTAAAGCAAAATAAAGTGACTCTGCATTACCTTCTACTTTCATCCGACGGACTTCTTCATCTTCAAAAAACACCGTGTTATTTTTTCCTTTGATTTGATTAAAATAAATTTCGTCAGGCGAATTTATCATAAATGAATTTCTATACATATAAATTCGATTTACTTTTTTATCCACCAACTGAATATGTAACGTATCTGCCGAAAACTGCGAAGTGTCAGACCATATTATCGGATTTTTAAAAAACTTAAAAAGGGAATCCATTTCACTATAAACCAATGAATCACAAACCGCCTGTAAGTCCGATTTAAATAATCTAACATCTTCGAATGCTAACATCGTACGAATAGAATCTTCTGGGTTTTCTTTATAAGCAACTAGCGTATCCGATGCTAAAAACAAAGTATCATCATCCATCAAAGTCGTCAACAAAGGACGACCTCCCATTGCTTTGAAATAATCTTCATCTTTGATATAAACCGCTGAATCACAATGACTTATAGATATATCGGCAGTTGTGTCTTGCCATATTACATTGCCAATTGCAATTCCCGTTTCACCATCATAATCTATATTATCAGCTTCAAGTATTTGAGGTGGATCACTCATACGAGAACGCCCCTTGGTGGAATAGACTTCATTTTCTGAATCATATAAAATCCGCTCGGAACGAATCTCTTGCTTTTCATCTTTGTAATAAGCGTTCCCTTCTAAGTTGGTAATATCAGTAGCCTCTTCATATCGAATCACATCCGCTTTGGCATTTTTTTCACCATCAATAAATCGAGCATTACCTGTGAGTGTCGTTTCTTTTTTGTTCCCATCATAGGTCATGACATCTGCCCAAGCCTTTTGTTCTTCTTTTTGATATTGAGCATTTTTGGTGAATTCTGCTTGCTTATTTTCTATATCATAAAATCCATCTTCGCAATATATTTTTCCTTCATTTTGACTAATCAAAGTTGGGCCTAAAAAATAAGCGATTTTATCTTTGGTATTAAATTCCAGCGTATCAGATTTTAATTCAAATTCAGGATCAACAACTACGACACTATCTTTAAAATAAGCGACATCTTCTTTTACATAATAATAGCCTATCCTACTCGTCAAATGTGTGGTGTCATTCGTCAAAGTTGCGCCTTCATTATAAGTCGCCACTTTAGTGGAAAGGTCATAGGTCAGTCGATTGGTAAATAATTTTTGCTGAGTACTTTCGAGTACTACATCGCCATACAAATCTGCTTTCTTTTGAAAGCCTTTATATATCAATGAATCAGAAAATATATTTACGGAATCTCCTTGTTGGATAATTACATTTCCCCATGCTACAACATCATTGTTATCATATAAAAATGCATTATCGCAATACATGTATGTATTCCCTTGCCGCAATTCTACTTGCCGAACTTCTTTGAATAGTTGTCGCCCTTCGCCCGTTATTCCGATTGCAATATCTGCATGATCGATAATGACCAAATCTGATTTGCTAGTGTCTTGTTCTTCTTCTTGCAATTCAGGTATGGTTGCGGCTGCATTAGGATTGGGTTTTGCTTTTGGCTTAGGTGGAACTTGTCCAAATGAGGTGAGACTCGTTAGGAAACAAAACAACAATAATATATATCTAAAATTATGATTCATTTAATGGTATATCTCAAAGCTATAGCTTTGAATACTTTTATTTTTAAAACGAAAAATCAAATCATACTGTTGAACCAATAATTTGACTTTAAGTAAACTATAACGTCTTTATTATTTATTCATATAAACATTTAACAATTCGATTGCCTTTTGATTCTTTTTTGATTGAGCAACTGAAAGCGGAGTATCTCCTCCCCAAAATTCTTTTATATATGGGTCAGCTCCATTATCTAATAACAACTTCGCTATATCTAAATTATCAAATCGAATACTTTCCACGAGTGCCGAAGCCATAAATTCAGGATGCTGATAATTAGGATCAATTCCTATTTGCATATAGTAATCGACTATATCGAAATTACCTTCTTGTACTGCCTTAAACATATCTTTCCAATTTCCGCCTGACATATTTTTTTATTCAGTAGCCGCCAACGCTGACTGCCGTCAGGCAGATTCAGTTGACAGGTTATGATGAAGTAGTTATTCTAATAATTTTTAAGACAATTAATATCCTCTATTTTTGACAACCTGCCAACTGAAGTTGGCGGTTACTATAAATCTTTAAAAATCAATTCCGCTCCCTCCTCTCCTACCAAACTTCCAATCGCCACTCCCATTCCTCCTAATCGAACTGCAACTGAAACATTTTTACTGACTTGTTCGACTATTGGTTTTTTAGTTGTTCCTACTCCTAGTATTCCACTCCACGTACTTTCAATCTCAAAATTATGATTTGGCAAAATTACATTTTTCAATAAATCTATTAATGCATTTTGAATAATTTCTGTTGTACCAAATTCTGGAGTTGCTTCCGCTTCTTTTGCTAAATTTCTTCCACCACCTAACAATACTCTTCCGTCAATATTTCTAAAATAAAAATAACCTTTATCATAATGAAAACAACCTTCAATAGGATTGTTTCTGATTGGTTTTGTAATCAAAACTTGATTACGTGCAGATATTACTTTTGTATTATCTATAAGGATTTTAGCGAAACCATTAGTGGCGACAAGTACTTTTTTAAATTTTAAATTCCATTCCTGATTCGTTACTAACTCTACGCCATCTTCGATGTCATTTATTTTTTTTATAAAAATGCCATTTAGAATTTGGATGCCTTTTTCTTTTGCTATTTGTAAAAGTGTACGCATCATTTCACCTGTATGAATTTGCCCTTCTGCTTGATTGTGGATTAAGTGTTTTATTTTTTTAAAACCGAAAGATGAAATCTTATTATCTACGATTTTATAAGTTTCTTTTTGACCAATTATCGTTTCTAATTTTTTATTAAAAGTATCAATGTGCGCAGCGCATTGCTCAAAATCAGAAAGGTCTTCTTCTCGAAATAATTCGTAACCGCCGAGCTCTTTATATTTTAAATTTTTATTTCCTACTCTTTGTCTAAGTCTTAGTAAACCTTTCCATCTTTTTTCTACTAAGGAAAAAACAGCATCTTCTTTTTCATTTTCCAAATCATCTAACAACTCTGTCATACTTCCAAAACATGCGAAACCTGCATTACGAGTACTTGCTCCTATGGGCAAACTTCCTCTCTCCAGAATCATGATATTCAACTGAGGAGATAATTCTTTTAATCGTATAGCTGCACTCAATCCTACAATTCCGCTACCGATGATGGCGACATCTATATTTTTAAAAAATGATTCTTTTTCCCAGTAGCTTAAATTCATTACTTGTTTTTCTTAATACGTTTTACTTATGTTTTTTTTTACCGCAGAGTTATGAATGAGTTTGCACAGAGTTGTTCTCTTCATTTATTTAAACTCACTATGTAACTTCGTAGTAAGATATTTTGCAAAAGTAACTAATTTAGCTTTCTTCAAATTATTTATATCCCGTTCCTTATATTTGCGATATTAGATTTTAAAAAACTTCTTTAAAAAAATTGATATAAAATGATTCAACGAATTCAAACGATTTTTTTAGTATTAGCTGCTGCTTGTGCTTTTGGATTATTTGGGCTTCCATTTGCTACTTCAGCAGTAAGTGCCGATACGACTTCTCTATTTGCTGATGGTATATTTAATATACATGACCATACTGCGCTGTTAGCTTTATTTTGTGGAGCTGGTGGATTAGCCTTGATTGCGATATTTTTATTTAATAATAGAAAAAGTCAATTGCTTTTAGGACGATTAGCGATTGTTGCTGATATTCTAGGAATTGTTCTAGTTATATATTTGATGTATCAAGATGGAACACAGGCTGGTGCGGCTGAGGTGCAGGAACAATTAGGAGTAGGACTTCCTATTTTATTTTTAGTCTTTGCGTTTTTAGCTTTACGTAATATTTCTAAGGATGAAAAATTAGTGAAATCAATGGATAGACTTCGTTAATAGGAAGAGAGATGAGGGAACAGAGATGAGAGATATTTACCTCTTCTCTTTGAGACTATGAATATGAACTGAGTTTCATTTAAAGACATAAAAAAAGTCATTTCGAATTACTTCGAAATGACTTTTTTATTTTTTCATATTAGGTAAAACTTATTCATCGCCTCTTGGCTTAGCTGAATAGTTTATTTTTAATTGATTTGACTTTCTAAGTACAGTCTTGATATCCTGAAGAATTCCCATCGTAACATCACCATCTACTTTTAAAGAAGTGATAATTGCTTTTCTTTTCTTTTCAGGAACATTCTGTTTGAAGTTCTCTAAAAATAAAGGAATATCTCGAGGAGATTTAACTGCATCTCCTAATTGAAGCATTGGAGCTGTACCATATAATTCTTGGTATTGCTCTCTTGGCTTTCCTACGTGAATAGTATTCACCAAAGACTTATGAATCAACTTTGTCAACTCAGTTGCTTTCGGAGTAGTTACATTTACTTTAAGAGTATTCTCTCTAAGTACAGTTACAACCATAAAGAAGAAAAGCAACATAAAAATAATATCAGGTAACGATGCTGTAGAAATTGCAGGCATCGCTTTAGATTTACCGTTATTAAATTTTGACATAACTAAAATTTTTACATCTTTTAATAAAAAAAGACTGGTGAACAAATAAGGTAGATTTCAACGACATTGACTTTATAAAAATACCTTAATTTTCATCACCATACGCTGTAGGCTCAGCCTCAGAAATTACTAATGGAATTTCATCATTAATCAATTTCTTATCAGCTCTTTCAAGAAATTCGTATGGTTTACCATGTTCTCGCATGGATTTTTCATCTCTTAATTCATTGTAAGCACCTTTTAATTCATTTAAAACTTCAAGGTAAGTTCCGTATTTGGTACCTCTATCATTTTTCAATGAAATAATTGCTACTGTAGGATCCTCTGCATAATCAGGTCTATTCTCTGGATTAGCAATAAACTCTTTCGTACTCTCTCTCAACTCTCTGAGTTTCATTCTTTTTTCCCGAACAAGTAAATCATTATTAGCATTCACTAATACTGAATATACATTACGTTCTTTCAATTTAGTAATATCAGGTTCTTCATCAGACCAAGGAGGTAATTTAGTCAGTACCCCTTTATCTTCAGCAATCTGAGTAGTTACTAAGAAGAATATCAAAAGTAAGAAAGCGATATCTGCCATCGAACCCGCGTTAATCTCATTGGACATTCGTCCTTTACTTCCTTTTTTCTTTAACATAGTTACATTATTTAAAGAGATTACGAATTTCAGATAAAACGATACCTAATGTTGCAATTGCAATTAATACTACTCCAGTTGTAATAGATCCTCCTATTAATTTTCTTGTAGAATCATCTAATTTAAACTTCATTGCTGATTGATATGCTATACCAGAAGTATCAAGCTCTGTAGTTGAATAACCTATTGCAAAAATAATAGCAAGAACAACTAATCCTATGATACCTCCTAATGAACCTTTAAGGTTTGTAGCTGCTTGAAAAAGTCCAAAAGCTATCATTAAAAAAGCTCCAATAGCGATAAGAACGACTGTTGTAATCAATCCGAAATTAAATAATCCGAATTCAAATCGCTTCTCGTCTTTGACACCATCCAAATCCATGTCGGAAAACGTATTGTAATTAGCATCCGATACCACTAAGGCGTAGAATGCAACGACAATAAACGCACCTAATGCAAAGGCAATGGTTTGTCCATTTTTGGTTAAAAATTTATACATAATATTAATTCTTCGTTTTGATTATTTAAAAACATTATTTTTAGCCATTACATCTACTAATGTAATAGAAGCATCTTCCATCTTGTTTACAATACTATCTATTTTAGATACAATGTAATTGTAAAAAACTTGAAGAATAATAGCAGTAATCAATCCGAATACAGTAGTCAAAAGTGCCACTTTAATACCATCGGCAACTACCGCTGGAGAAAGTTCTCCTACAGATGCAATTTTTTCAAAGGCTCCAATCATACCTATTACCGTACCCATAAATCCAAGCATCGGTGCAATAGCGATAAAAAGAGAAATCCAAACTAGTCCTTTTTCTAAAAGTCCCATTTGTACACTACCATAAGAAACGATAGCTTTTTCAACAGCTTCAGGTCCTTTACCTGCATTTCTTAATCCTTCATAAAGGATGCTAGCAGTAGGTCCTTGTGTTGATTTACATACTTCCATCGCTCCATTAACATTACCTGACTTTAAGTTCTCATCAATTTGAGCCATTAATTTGTCTGTGTTAGTTGTAGCAATATTAAGTGTAATAATTCTTTCGATACAGAAAGCTAATCCTAATATCAAACAAACCAATACAAAGCTCATGAAAATCCAACCACCTTCAATGAAGTATTTCTTCAATATCTGAAGACCTCCAGCATCGGCAGCAGCGTCGCCGTCTTGAGCTAAAATTTCGAATGCTCCTGTAGTCATACAAAGAGCAAATACAAGTAGAAATGCAATAATCTTTCGCATAGTCAAAAAGTTTTACGATTGTTTTTTAGTTAAAAAAATAATTATTCGTTGGTTGTTGTTTGGTTGAATTTTGGTAGTTGGTTTTTCGTTATAAAACTTTCAACTTATCAAAACTGCTAAAAAACATAATAACAGTTATCAACTATACAACTTACGATCAGTAATTCAAGTTCATATTAAAATTCAGCGGAGAGTAAGGGATTCGAACCCTTGATACCCTTTCGAATATACACGCTTTCCAAGCGTGCGCCTTAAGCCACTCGGCCAACTCTCCATCTTCTTTGCTTAAGATTTCGTTCGTTATTTCCTATATTTTGATGCCGAATGTTTACTCTTTAGTAATTGGCTTAAATACAAAAATTGTAAATAACGTGAAAATTTCAAGATTTTTCAAAAAACAAACATATAAAATGAATCTTTCATTAGTAAAAATACATTTTAAGTGTATAAATATTATGATTATCAGTCGTTTATGAAAAATATTAAATATAAATTCAAGTAAATTTACATGTTTTTTTTTTCTTATTTATAAAAAGAAAAAGAGATTTTTTGGGTTACTTATCATATTAAAACATATCTGTATACATTATTTAATATTTAAAAACTTAATTCTTTTTTATAAAAATCTGTTCAGCATTTTCAGAAGTAATTTTGCTTACTTCTTCTAAGCTCACCCCTTTTATCTCTGCTAACTTTTCAGCGACTATTTTCACATAAGCACTTTCATTTCTTTTTCCTCTATATGGAGAAGGTGCTAAGTAAGGTGAATCAGTTTCTAAAACAACATGCTTTAAATCTACTTCTTCCATCGTTTTATCTAATCCTGCTTTTTTAAATGTCAGCACTCCTCCTATTCCTAAATAAAATCCTAGATCTGTAATTGCATTCGCTTCTTCTACTGAACCTCCAAAGCAATGAAATATTCCTCGAAGCTTTTCATCCTTTTCTTCTTTCAAAATTTCAATCACTTCTTGAGTAGATTTTCGAGAGTGAATTACTATTGGTAATCCTAATTCTTTTGCCCAATTGATTTGAGTTCGAAATGCTTCTTTTTGAATTTCAAATGTAGAAGTATCCCAATGCAAATCAATTCCGATTTCACCTACTGCACAAAAAGACCTTTTGCTTAACCATGATTCCACAATTGCTAACTCTTCTTTGTAAGAGTCTTGTTTTACAGAACATGGATGTAATCCCATCATCGCAATACAGCTTTCAGGATATTTCGATTCCAAATCCAACATGGCATCAATCGAAGTACTATCTATATTGGGCAAATAGAATTTCTCAATTCCCAAATCTTTAGCACGTCGCATCATCTCAGCTCTATCTTCGTCGAACTGTTCTACATATAAATGTGTATGAGTATCTATCATTATTAACTACTTTGAATTATAATCCTTATTTTCAAACCGTAGGGTAGGCTCCATTACCTTGGTCAGAAAAAAGAACAAAAGTAGTTAAATATTGGGTTTGAATTAGGAATAAATTGATAATCTTGTATAGTTGTTCTTCAACCGTTCCTAATTATACTAACAAGATTATCAATATTTATTTTTTGGTGTGTGTAGGTAGATTTTTTTTAGTAGGTATTTTACGATACGCCAAATTATAAGTTTTATCGTAGAATCAAAAAAATTGAATACTTTCGTTTTTAATTTAAAATATCATGGCTAAAAAGAAAAAGTACTACGTCGTTTGGGAAGGTAATGATACTGGAGTTTTTGATTCGTGGGCAGAGTGTCAAACTAAAATCAAAGGTTATCCTAATGCTAAATATAAATCGTTTCTTTCTCTTGAAGAAGCGGTGCAAGCGTATCGTGGTGGAACGGCTGCTGATTATATTGGGAAAAATAAAAAACCTACACTTAAAAAAATTAGTGCGGAAGCGCGTGAAAAAATAGTTTGGAAAAGTATAGCTGTCGATGCTGCTTGTAGTGGTAATCCTGGAGACATGGAATATCGAGGTGTCAATACTAAAGATGCAACAGAATTATTCCGACAAGGTCCTTTTAAAAGAGGAACAAATAATGTGGGTGAATTTCTCGCACTCGTTCATGCATTAGCAATGTTACAAAAAGAGGGAAAACCTGACTTACCTATTTATTCTGATTCTAGAATTGCAATTGGTTGGGTTAGAAAAAAGAGATCTAATTCTAAATTAAAAAAGACATCAGCTAATGCGATTCTTTTTCAACTGATACAAAGAGCAGAAATTTGGCTAAATAACAATGCTATTACAAATCCTATTTTAAAATGGGAAACTAAAGAGTGGGGCGAAATTCCTGCTGACTTTGGAAGGAAGTAATTTATATTCATTAGAGTTCATTCTCAAAAAATTTATAAGAGCGACCGTCAACCGTTAGCCGTCAATCGAAAAAATTCTATTTTAAATATTATGTAGCTTTTTTTTAAAATTTCAATCTACACTTGAATTTCCAACAATACTTTTACAAACCAATCGACAATAGTCAAATCGTTCTTTTTAGAATGTTATTTGGATTATTAATGGCTATCGAATCATTCGGAGCGATTGCTACAGGTTGGGTAAGAAAGACATTGGTCGAACCACAGTTTACATTTAATTTTATTGGTTTAGAATTTTTACAGCCATTGCCAGGCAATGGAATGTATTTCTATTTTGCAATAATGGGCGTGGTGAGTTTGATGTTTATGGTTGGATATTTTTATCGATTCAATGTGATACTATTAGCGGTGATGTGGTCGTCTGTTTATTTTATGCAAAAGACTTCTTATAATAATCATTACTATTTAGTGATGCTGTTGTTATGGTGGATGGCATTTATGAATCCACATCGCTATGCTTCGTTGGATGTAAAAAGAACAAAACGAGAAGAGCATTTTTGTCCGAATTGGATTCGATTGTTTTTTATATTTCAAGTCTTTTTAGTTTTCACTTATGGAGCTTTAGCGAAATTATATCCAGGTTGGATGGAAGGCCTTTTTATTCAAAATTCTTTTAAATCAAAAACTGAATACTGGTTGATTGGTCCTTTGTTGGGGAAGGATTGGTTTCAGCAGATGATAACTTTTGGAGGAGTTTTTTTTGATGGATTGATTGTGCCTGCATTGATTTGGAAACGAACAAGAGTGTTGGCTTTAGTTGGACTTTTGGTTTTTAATATTTTTAATTCTGTTGTTTTTCAAATTGGAATTTTTCCTTACGCTATGATTGCTTTGGCAATTTTCTTTTTTGAACCTAAAACTATTCGTCGTGTTTTTTTTGAAAATAAAAATACGCCTGCGATAGCAGGTCAAAGTTTCGAGGGAAAGTTTCTGATGCCTATTTTTATCATTTATTTTTTAATTCAAATTGCTCTTCCGCTTCGTCATCATTTTATTCCTAGTGATGTCAATTGGACAGAAGAAGGTCATCGAATGAGTTGGCGAATGATGCTAAGAACTAAAGTTGGTTTTATCAATTTTGAAGCGTACAATCCTGCCACTCAAAAAAAATGGATT
>JALZVK010000247.1 GCA_023301005.1 Saprospiraceae bacterium
ATGGACAGTACTTTAACAAAGCAGGTAGGCCGAACTGTTGCTAGAGAATTAACTAGAGGCTTATTAGGTGTCTTAGGCATTAAAACAACTAGAAGAAGGAGTACTAGAAGCAAGTCTAGCTGGTTCTAATCTTTTATAAAAAAATCATATATTCATAAGAGTATATGATTTTTTTTTATCCTTTTTTAAAAGAAAATAAAGACTTACAAATGCATTTTTAGAAAACTGAATATTCACCACTTAAAACCAAACCAAATGTTAACATGTCACAAAACTAGAAAAAGATCGAAAAAAAAAGAGCAAGCAAACAATACTTTCATCTCGCCGTATAATAAATAAACACAAGTTATCCACAAAAAAATATTGCTAAAAGCTCTAATAGATCTTTGCTATGAACAAAATAGTATGGACTTATCTAGTCCTATTCATATATCTACCTTTTATTTCTTTTTCAAATAATATTTTGCCAGAAGAGTCAAATCTCTATGAAGTAAATAATAATTGTATAAGTTTTGTTTTTATTCCATCTAATTATAATGGTCAAACTATAAGTTGCCCTGGAGGTAATGATGGAAGTTTGACTGTCAATGCTTTTGGTGGACAAGCACCTTACAATTACTTATGGGAAAATGGAAGTACTAGTTTTCAACGAAACAATTTAAGCTCAGGAACTTATAGCGTAACCGTCACAGATGCGAATGGTTGTAGCCTTAATTCATCTATTCCTCTACAAGCACCTAACGCTATTAATATTTCAAAAAATATCATCAATTCGGTAAGTTGTATTAATTCCTCTGATGGAATTATTTTAGCTTCAGCATTTGGAGGAGCTGCTCCATATACTTATCAATGGGGAAATGGATCTCAAAATCCTTTAGCGGAAAATCTAACTTGTGGAATACATAACATTACAGTTACAGATGTCAATGGATGCGCTATAGCTGTTACTTTTGGATTAGAATGTCCCACAGTTATGGATATAACTGTTACTCCTATTTCTGATTTTGGAGGGTTTCATTTGAGTTGTCCTGAATCAACAGATGGTTCCGCTATTGTAAGCGTTCAACAAGGAGCACCTCCTTATACCTATCAATGGAGTTCCAATGAAACTACAAGTACCGTATTTAATCTAAATGCAGGAATAAATGTGGTAACTGTCACAGATGCCAATGGTTGTGAAGTAATTTCTTTTGTAGATATGACTGCGCCTAATCCTATGGAATTGATACCTAATATTATATCTAATTATGATGGTGCTGCTGTAAGTTGTCATAATGCCGCTGACGGAAGTATATTGTTAGGAGTAGTTAATGGAATTCAACCTTATAGCTATTCATGGGAAAATGGCGAGACTCAAGCTCAAGCCGTAGCATTAACTGCAGGTGTAAATGCAGTTACAGTTACTGACGCAACTGGATGTATTATTACAGATAATTTTGAACTGGATGTTTTTGAAATAAATATAACTCCACAAGTGGTAAGTAATTATAATGGTGCTGATATAAGTTGTCATGGTGCAAGTGATGGAGCTATTCAAATGAATGTTACAGCAGGCGTATCAAGCCCTCCTAATGTAACTTACAGTTGGAGTAATGGACATAACACTCCTTTGTTAGAAAATATTCCAGCTGGAACTTACACCTTTGCCGTAACAAGTCCTTTTGGTTGTACCGCTACTATAACTAGTAGTATAACACAACCAACGGAAGTGAATGCTACTACTGATCCAACTTCTGATTACAATGGTTACCACATTAGTATAAATGGATTGACAAACGGGGCAGCTACTGTTACACCTAATGGTGGTGTTGGTCCTTATACTGTTTTATGGGAAAATGGCGAGACTGATTTTTTAAATGAATCTCTTGCTGCTGGAAATCAAAATGTTACCATTATAGATATCAACGGCTGCCAAACTCAAGTTTCAGTTGCTCTATCAGAACCAACTCCTTTAGATGGTTTTGCAGATGTACTATCTGATTATAATGGTCAGGATATTACTTGCTTTGGAAATGATGATGGTCGAGCAATTGCTCTAGCATCAGGAGCCGTGCCTCCTTATACTTATAATTGGTCAAATAATACTTCTGGAGATAGTACTGAAAATTTAAGCGCTGGTAATTACATTGTTACAATTACTGATGCTAACGGCGCAACTCTAATTACAGATGTTGACATCACCGAACCTCAACCAATCACATTAGAGATGCGAAGTACTTCCGCTTCTAATCCTCCTAATGGAACTACAACTGCTATCCCAACTGGTGGAACTGCACCTTATCTATATTCTTGGAATGATCCATTTTTTAGAATGACTGAAGAAATAGATCTGTTATCTCCTGATTGGTATCGAGTTACAGTTACAGATTTTAACAACTGTAAAGCGGAAGGTCAAATAGAAGTAACTCAATCTTTCGAAATAGATTGTATTAAAGAAAATATAATCATCACTCCAAATGGTGATGGTCGCAATGATGAACTTACCCTTGAATGTATTCATCCTTTTAATAATGATATTGAAATTTATGATCGATGGGGAAATCTCATTTTTCAAGATATTAATTATCAAGGTATCTGGGAAGCTCTACAACAAAGTAAGGCTGTACCTAATGGAGGATATTTTTACATCATGAATGTTGCTTTACCAACAGGTAAAAAAACATATAAAGGTTCATTAACAATTATTAGATAAGTACATGTACTTAATCTCGTTTAAAGAAATTTATAAAATGAAAAAAATATTACTCTTCATTTCATGTGTTTTCTTTTTAGGAAAAATAAATGCCCAACAAGAAACTACATTTGCTCAATATCATTTGAATCATGCTTTGATAAATCCTGCAGCTGTTGGAAAAAGTAATTTCCATACGGTATTTACCAATATGCGTTTTCAATGGACAGGTTTACCTAACTCTCCTAAAACAGGTTTGGTCAGCTATCAAGCTCCATTTAAAAAAATAGGAATAGGTGTAACTGTTTTTTCTGATCGTATTGCATCGCTTAATAGATTTGGAGCTAATCTATCTTATGCATATAGACTAAAATTGGGAGATGATTATAATTTGTCAATTGCAATGTCAGGAAATTATCAACGCTTCTTTTTGAGCAAAGATGCGGTACAAGGCATAGAGGATCAAAATGATTTATTGGTTTATGATGCGATGGAAGGAATGGGTTCTTATGATGCGACACTTGGTATTTATTTTTATAGTCATAAAATGTATGCTGGATTTTCAGTACCCAATGCTATCCAAACAAGACTCAATACTATTGGTACTAATCTTAGTACCGTTTCTCAATTAACTCGGCAATACATTTTTATTACTGGTTATAAATTTACACCTGAAAAATCACTCTTCAGCGTAGAGCCTTCTATGCTTTTAAGAAAAATAGAGAACCAACCATTCCAAGCACTTTTGACAATGAAAATTGGAATGATGGATGAAAAAATATTTTCAGCATTCACTTATGGAACTTCTGATATAGTTACAGTTACAGCAGGTTTCAAAGTAATGTCTGAAGGAAAAATTGCGTACTCTTTTGATTACTCACTTGGCGAACTTTATCGATACACTCGAGGGTCGCACGAAATATCCTTTATTTGGGAATTTGGAAAACCCAATATGAAAAAAGCAATACCTAGCAAGAGATTTAAAGGTTAATTTTTTAAGTGAGATTTTATTGAAGGTCATTCTTAGTAGCATAGAATGACCTTTTTTATTTAGACTTGTTACTCTTTAAAATTGCCTCTCTGAAATCTACCTGTCGGTAGACAGGTTCAGATTTTTTTGATAGTTTTTCTAAAAAAATCATTGAATAGTCCTTCTATTGAATTATTTTTTTAGGAAAAATAGCGAAAAAAGATGTTTTCAGAAAAGTGATTTTTAAAGGGTAACAAGTCTATTGTAGCAGAGCTACGATAAAAATAAATAATGAGATAATGAATAATACTTCTCTCGATTTGTGTCAACACTTTCTTTTTTTTGTAAACTTGCAAAAGTATTCCAATCAGAGTAATAACAAAGTCGAAGACTAGTATTAATTATTTAATTATTCATTACCATGTTTCCTATTTCCATTGCTTCCGAAGTAAAAGAAAAATGTCCTCAACTACAACTAGGTTGTATCGAGTGTAATTTGGTTGTTAAAAATAAATATCCTGAACTCTTAACTCACATTCAAAAAGAGTTAGCAGATTTACAACAACAATATTCCGTAGAAGATATTGCTAAAATTCCAACGATACAATCATCTAGAATTGGTTATAAAGCTTTAGGAAAAGATCCTGCTCGCTACCGCCTTTCCGCAGAAGCATTGTTACGAAGAGTGATAAAAGGAAAAGGATTATACCAAGTCAATAATGTAGTAGATTTATTGAATTTGACTTCCGTAAAATCGGGTTATTCCATCGGAGGATATGATGTAGAAAAAATAAACGGTGAAGTAAAATTGACGATTGGGAAATCAAACGAACCTTATGAAGCAATTGGAAGAGGAGAATTAAACATCGAATTTCTACCAACTTTTAGAGATGATACAAGTCCGTTCGGAAGTCCGACAAGTGATTCTGTTCGTACGATGGTAACGCCTCAGACTCAAAAATTCCTAATGCCTATTTTTAATTTTGGACAACATCCTGACTTAGAGAAAGTGATGCAAAATGCAATTGTATTGTTAGAACAATATGCAGATGCTACTTCTATCAAAACTCAAATTATTGTTTAGACTTTTTAGCTTTTCTAAAATCGCTAATCAATTCTTCTCTATCCACAATTATCCATTCTGAAATATTGACAACAGAAAGTGGTTGTCCTTCTATCAAAATACTTCGACCATGACGATAAGTATTGATTACACCTTCGATAGTCATGGTACGTTCTATATCATCCACTTTTGCAACTTCGTACATTAGTTTTTCATCAGCCTTACGAACAAAACTATCAGAGTAAAAAACCAATCGAACCTTTTTGTTGAATTGAGGTAAAATTGCAAAACCAGAATATTTATATAATTTATCTCCTTGATTAGCAGCTCGAACGAGTTCTACTTTTATATCGTTAATTCTAAGTTTTAGAATTTTATCTTTTACCAAATAATTATCATATCGCTCTTGCGATAAGTCTTTAAATTTATCTGAAACATTCGTATCCTCATTATATAAAGTATCTAAAAACTGATCCGCAGAAATAATAAAGGATTCAGAATTTCCAGTTGTTTCATAAGCAATGGTTTCTTTTATCATAGCCAATCTTTTCAAAAAAGAAAGATCATATTCTGCCTCTTCTTTTTTTATCATTAAAATTCGACGCTCTCTATATTCCAAATCATTGCTACCTAATTTCGTATTAATTTCCTCCAAATCCATTTCCAAAATATATTGCAACTCGCCGACAGGTGTACTTGGTTTTTCTCTAGGTTCAACCTGTACTTCTAATGGCTTCACATTATCATTACTATTTGGGGAGTCAACAGTTTTCTTTTGAATCTCACTTTTTGCAATTACTTCTTGAGGAATAGGATCTTCATCAAAAGGCAATGTTCTAATTTCCTTTCCTCCTTTTGAAGTCTGTATATCTGAAGGAATAGAATCATTAGAATATTGACTTGTCAATAATAAAGGAGAAAAAACAAATACTATGAGGATGTAGTTTATTTTAGATTTCATGGTGAATTAGTTTAAAATGGTTTTTTGGGAAAACCTCTTGAGGTAAGTTTTTTAAGTGCATATAATATTAAACATTTTACATATGTATAATATTATATTGAATCACAAAAATATTATAAAAATTTGATATATACTATACATAGTTGTACCAATTATAATTTTACATCATGAGTAAGTTAAATGTCAAAATATCTTGATATTTAGATAAATACTTAATGATTCATGTTGCGCACAATATGAAAACCTTCTTTCTCATACTTTTTTCCTGATGAAAAAAGTACCAAAAAAATCAAGACTTAATTTTGTAAGTCAACAGTTCTTAACTTGATTTTTGTGTGATGGGATGGTGGAGCAGGTACTGTTTGAAGGAGGACTTAGAAAATCTTAACGAGGAACGAGTTTTAGATTATCTTAGTTCTTCAAGCCTGCCTGCCGGCAAAGGCAGGTTTAGCTGCGTAAGCACAAAAATCAAGTTTAGAAATGTTTCAATTTTCTATACAGTCTTGATTTTTTTGTAACTTTTTTCATCAGGAAAAAAGTTAAGTTAGAAGGTTTGATTTGCGTAACTTCAATTAATAATTAGGTTCAATTTACACTTATACACACATACACCTATAAACATTAATACCTTATCTTTGACGTCAAAATAATTATCATGAAAAAAATTCTACTTCCCATCTTTTTACTATTCACTTATTTTTTTGCTTTCACACAGACCATTGCTGAAATTCAAGGAACTGGGGATGTTTCTCCTTATGAAGATCAAGAGGTTACCACTACTGGAATTGTATCGGCTGTCGCCTCTAATTCTTATTTTATTCAAAACGGAACTGATCCACGAAGTGGCATTTATGTTTTCGATCAAGATAATACACCGCTCTTAGGAGATGAAATTACATTGACTGGAACTGTTGATGAATTTTTCGAAATGACTGAAATTATAAATGTCACTAGCCTAATAGTTAACTCTTCCAATAATCCATTGCCTGCACCTATCATCGTTACAACTGCCGAAGCGAATAATGAAGATTACGAAGGTATGATTCTACAAATTGATGAAGCAACTTGTACCAATACTGATTTAGGTTTTGGAGAATGGGAACTTAATGATGGAAGTGGAGCGTTAGTCGCCAATGATTTGATGTATCCTTTTTCGCCTGACTTGAATATTAATTATAGCGTTGTTGGTCCTCTCGTTTATACATTTAGTCAATACAAAATCGAACCTCGTTCGATGGATGATGTTCTCATTCAAATTCCACTTTACTTTACAGTTCGACCTAAAGAAAGTAATATTTCTAACAATAGTCTTACAATTAATTGGGAGACAAATATTCTTTCCAATACTAAAGTCTCTTATGGTTTAACTCCTAATTTAGAATTGGGAACTTTGGAAGATGCGACAATGAGTTCGACTCATGAAATGGTTTTAGATAATCTTACTCCTGGAACAATTTATTATGTTCATCCTTTCTCTGAGGCAGGTCCTGATGCCACTCCTTCTCCAATATTAGTGATGGCGACTGCGTCAAATAGTTCGGGAGAAATCAATGTATATTTCAATCATTCGGTTGATCACTCTGTAGCGACTGATGAGTTGGCAATTTCTACTGCTAACATTACAGATACGATTATTAGTTATATCGACATAGCTCAACAGACTTTGGACATAGCTATATATGAGACTGAAAATCAATCAATTGTAGATGCCATAAATGCAGCTTATGATAGAAATGTACAAGTTCGAGTTATCTCAGATGATGTAGGAACTAATGCAGTCCTTGATGGATTAAATCCTAATATTCCTTACCTAGAAGGAAATCCTGATGGAATTATGCATGATAAATTTTTCATCATCGACCGTGATGATGTGGACAATGCTTGGGTGCTTACAGGTTCAATGAATCATACCGTTGCGAATCTAGGATGGGATTATAACAATGTAATTACAATTCAAGATCAATCATTGGCAAGAGGTTATACTTTGGAGTTTAATGAAATGTGGGGAAGTAGTGGAAGTCAATTTGACTTAGCTAATTCTAAATTTGGAAATCAAAAAACAGACAATACTCCGCATCGTTTTTCTATAAATAATATTCCAGTTGAATTATACTTCTCTCCTACTGATGGTACTGCTCAAAGAATTGTAGAAGCTATTGATTCTTCTCAAAATGAATTAGCTTTTGCTGTTTTGGTTTTTACTGAAAACAGTTTGGGAACTGCGGTAAAAGATGCACATGACCGAGGTTTGGATGTTCAAGGAATTATTGACTATGTAGAATTTAATGGAAGTGAATTTAATTTCCTATTAGATAATAATGTCAATGTTATGGATTACCAAAATGCAGATATGTCGCAATGGCCTGATGGTCCGACGCTGCATCATAAATATGCAATTCTTGATTATGCTCAAGGAAGTGCGAATCCACTTTTGATAACTGGTTCGCATAATTGGTCGGCTTCTGCTAATTCGATTCATGATGAAAATACTTTGTTAATTCATGATCATACTTTGGCGAATATTTATTACCAAGAATTTTCTGCTCGCTTTAATGGAACGTTGGATGCGACTGATGATTTACAAATGGAACCTTTGGATATTGCTCCGAATCCTTTTGATGAACAGTTATTTTTTAGTGTTCCTGAAGATGGAAAATTGGTAGTAAGTGATTTGGCTGGTCGTATTTTTTATGAAAAAAATATCTCTGAAGGTTCGCATGAGTTGAATACATCGAATTGGGTAAATGGAATTTATTTTGTTCGATTTATTGGAGATGAGGTGCAGCGAGTGGGTAAGGTTGTTCGAGGAAATTGATAGACCACGGATGCCGCGAATCGAGCGGATTAACACAGATTTCTCCACTAACTTGATTGTATAAAAATAAGTATAGAGGTCAATCCGCTAAAATTCGCTCAATCCGCGGCATCCGTGTTCTATCCAAAATTCCTCATAATCTCCACCAACCAACTCTTATTCGCAATTGGTTCAAGCGTTCCTAACAATACTTCTACATTTTCTTTTTTTTGTAAAAACAACTTACCTCTTTTATTTTTCAATTGAAAAATCTTTTTGACTAATTTTAAAAAATTAGCATTTGCTTCTTTTCGATACTTACTCAAATCTTTACTTCGTAAAATATATTTTTTAAATGCTTCGATGAGTGCGAAGAACGCTTCTTCCTCATTCAGTTCGTAATAACTTTTTAGTTGGATGATTTTTGCGCCGAGGTGATAATTGGTATCTGTAAATTCTACATCTTGTAATTGTAGTAGCGCATTTCGGTAATCACTTTTGGCATGAAAGAGTGTTGCCAAATTATATGCAAGAGCATTGTTACGTTCTTTTGCAACTAGAGATTTTTGATACTCATAAATAAATTGTTCTGTCCATTTAAAATCTTTTAAACGGATTCCAGTAGTAACAATATTTTTATAAGTCCATTGCGAAAGGTAGCCATCAAGGAAAATTATTTTTTGTTGGAGCAACACTTTATATAATTCGAGAATCTCTTGATAGAAGGACTCTTGACCACTATTGATTTTTTTGATACAAAAATTCAATGCATAATTATGCAGCGTAAATAATTCTTCTTTTGGAAAAATGGCATAATGCTTTTCCAATAGTTTTTTTAAATCAAAATAAAATTCCTCCTCTCCTTTTCCTTGAAGCATTTCTAAAGTTTTATAATAGACTTGCAGTGCGGGATGATTTTTGAGGTGTTTATTTTTTTTACAAAAAACTAAAATTTCCTCTAGGAAATTACATTCGTAGTTGGCGTTGATTACAATATTTCGACTGACCATATTGCAAGCAATATGTAACTTGCTTATAAAATAACTAAGGTCGAGAGAATCACTTTCTAGCTGAAGATTTTCGTCGTACTGTCTTTTGACTTTGGATTGGATGTATTGATCGAGTTGACTATAGAAATCTTTTTTCTCTAAAAAGAAATCAAAACTGCGTTCTTCTTTTTTACTTTCTATTTGTTGGTAACGACGAATTGTTTTTTCGAAATGTTGAGGTGCATCTTTTTGTAAGAGTTCTTTTAGTAGATATTTTTTTTGAAGAAGTTGTTGTTTTGAAAAATGTTGCTGCGCCAAAAAATCATATAATAGTTGAAGCAAATCAGAGATCAGATTATTAATCTGTAATTCATTATATTGTTTATTCAAATATACTTTTTCAAAAACCTTTCTTTTATCTAATTCCTCTGAATCGAATTTAGGCGCATTTTCCAAAACCAAATTACCAACCATTTGCACCTTTTTATTTTTATTAAAAAAAGGAGAAATGATAAAATCATTGAATTTTCGTATTTCTACAGGATTCAATTTTTTGAGTAAGGCAACTAGTTTTGTATTTCTCATAAAATAAAAATAAGGTTGTTTAGTCATATTTTTACAAAAAATAACTAAAAATCACATTTTTTATTTTCTATAAATTTGTAAAAAAATCATACTAATCCTAAGATTCACAATATTTTAATCAAAAATCTTAATTATACATTTCTATAAATGCTCCACTTTGTACTTTTTATTCAACCATCAAGGAACTACATTTGCAATGTGAGATATGCACATTTACCTTTTTTAAATAAATAGTTTATGAAAAAGCTACAACTAATAATTTTTCTATTTCTCTCTTACACATTTACGAGTGCTCAGATAAATGCTGATTTTAGTATACTGCCTTGCGGAGGACTCTCTGTGAATTTTATAGATCAATCTACCTCCAATGGAAATATCACAGATTGGGAATGGGACTTTGGCGATGGAAATACTTCCCAATGGCAAAATCCTTCTCATATTTATACTATACCGTTCACTTATACGGTATGCTTAAATATTGCTGATGACCTCGGACAAATGGATACGATATGTATGCCGATTACAGTTAGCAATTCTAGTGGGCCAGTTTGTATCATCGATCCTAATATTCCGACATTGAGTTGTGCAGGTGGTAATTCAACTGCGACGCTCGATGGTAGTCAATCTAGTTCAGGACCTAACTTCACTTATCAATGGTTTACTCAAAATGGAAATATACTTTTTGGAACTGAAAATGTACCTAATCCAATTATAGGTGCGACAGGATTTTATACTTTATCTGTTACAGATATTACGACTGGTTGTAGTGCGAGTTCGACAGTTGAGGTATTAGGTGATAGTGATTTTCCAGTAGCGAATGTTATTGTCTCTAATATACTATCATGTTCTAACAATACAGTTACATTGAATGGATCAAACTCTTCACCAAGTCCTGATTTTACTTATAGATGGAGTTTGGGAAACATGACTATTTCCACGGATAATACGATAGATGTAAGTTTTGCTGGAACTTATGAATTGCAAGTTACAAATGCAAGTATGCCATGGTGTAGTGTTAGTAATTTTGTAGAAGTTATAAATGATGGTTCCGTACCTAGTATTAATTTACCAGTTACTGAAATACAAGATACTATAGTTAACTGCATGGAAGTTGTTCAGCTTTCGGCTGACTTAATTGATTCCAATTGTACCAATTGTTCTGTAGAAATAAGAGATCAAAATGATTCATTGATTTGTAATAGTTTGCCATGTAATGTGGATTTTAATGTCCTTGGATTTTTCCCTAACAATCCTCTTACAATATTAGTTACTGATAATGATTTGGGTTGTTCGAGTTCAGCGATTTTACCAGCAGCTCCCAATGTTGGAATGGTATCGTCGAGTAATATAACTGATGAATCTTGTACAGGTACGAATGATGGAAGTATTATTATTTCCGTAGGAGGAACTACATCACCATTTACTTTTGATTGGTTTGATCTTCCCGGTACGGATAATCCTTTGGAAAGAACAAATTTGTCAGCAGGTATTTATACGTTACAAATTACAGATATAGTGGGATGCACTTATCCGCCTAAAGATTATGAAGTGGAATCTTCATCTATTGCAATTGACGCTGTGATTAATGATGTTAGTTGCTGGGGAGAAGCAGATGGAAGTATAGTACTTACTCCTACTGGTAGTGGGCAACCTTATACTTTTATATGGTCACCTAATATAGGGAATTCTCAAAGTGTAACTAATCTAAGTGCTGGGACTTATACTGTTAACGTCGTAGATATCAATGGATGTAGTTATGAAGAAAGTTTTGTTGTTAATCAACCTGCGCCATTAGAAATTTCAAATATCATAATAAATAACTCTTCTTGTAATGGTGCAGCTGATGGTTCAATTAATTTATCTATAATAGGTGGTACGCCTCCTTATGGTTTTTCTTGGAGTAATAATAGTAATGCTCAAAACCTTACTGGATTAATCGCTGGTACTTATACTGTTACTATAACAGATGTCAACAGTTGTTTTATAGTGTCTCCTCAATATGAAGTATCAGAAGATATTTGTTTTAGCTTAGTAAATGATACTACAATATGTGAAGGTGATCTTATCCAGTTGTCCAATGATACTCCTACTGCTGGTTATACTTATGAATGGTCTCCTACTGTAGGATTGAATGATCCAAATATTAGCAATCCGATTGCTGCACCTTTTGCTACTACGATTTATACTATTAATATTTTGGATGGAACTGGTAGTATTATTTTTACAGATTTAATTCAAGTTAATGTACAAAGCTACCTCGACTTTGGTTTATTAGATTTTTCAAATGCGCCAATATGCGAAGATGATCCTTTAGAATTATATGGCAACCTCGGAACTTCATTTTTATGGAGTGGTCCAAATGGATTTCAATCCACAGAAGAAAATCCTGTTATCCCAAATGCTTTAGGTACTCAATCGGGAATTTATTCTTTGACCATTACGGATGATTTTGGATGTACTGCTTCGGCAGATGTAGATGTATTGATTGATGATGATTGTGTATGGCCTGGTGATACAGATACTAATATGGTCGTTAATAATTTTGATTTATTAAATATTGGTTTGGCATTTGATTCGATGGGTACGACTAGAGAAAATGCTTCTCTAAATTGGATGGGGCAACCTTCGATTGATTGGGCGCAAAGTACACCTAACTCTAATGTGAATTTTAAACATACGGATACCGATGGAAATGGAATTGTTAATGCTGATGATACTTTGGCAATCACTCAAAATTTTGGGTTGACCCATAATTTTAATGGAGATATTTTAACTCAATTTACAGACTTGCCTCCAGTAACTGATGGCGGTGTTCTTAATGCTCCTTTTTATATTGAACCTGATACTTTGATTGAAGGAGAAACAGTTGCGTTGGATATTATCTTAGGTGAAATGAGTAATGTCGTAACAGGATTATATGGAATTGCATTTACGATAGAGTATGATAGTGCGGTAGTTGTTCCTAATACTGCAAGTATAGATTTTAGTAATTCTTGGTTGGGAAATATTAATGCGGATGCGATTTCACTTCAATTTGATTTTCATAGTCCTGGAAAAATTGAAGCTGCGATTACTCGTATTGATGGAATTGAAATGGATGGATTTGGTTTGTTTGGAGAATTCATCATTACGCTGGAAGATGATATTCTACTTTGGGGTCCGAATAGTACTAATTTTACGGGAGGTACGACGACTGATGTTTTTACTGATTTTAAAATTACGAACTATCAGTTAATTAATTTTTCACAAGAAGAAATTCTAGTAGATGGTCTGACGACTTCTGCATTGATAGATGGAACGACGAGTCTTACTCAAATAGAATTAAATCAATTGATTGAAATTTATCCTAACCCTACTAATGAATTATTTTTTATAGCAGCGAAAGATATTGAGATAGAAAGTGTTCGTATTTTTTCTGCAACTGGAGAATTAAAAAACAATACATTTACAAATGGAGATGTACTTGAATTTTCTACTAAAGAATTACCGAATGGAATTTATTTTATTGAGATTCAAACGGAAGATGGTCGAGTGACGAAGAAGTTGAATGTTATGAATTGATATTACTTCGAACCGAAATACACAACATCTATAACTATGAAAAATAAAAAGGAGCTAACAAATGTAATTTGTTAGCTCCTAATTTTTTTATATAAAAACTTTAAAATTAAGTTTACTTAATTCCAAATGCTTTTTTTACTTTACTTACATAGTCCAATTTTTCCCAAGTAAAAGTTTCTACAGTCATAGTTTTTACTTTTCCTGAACCATCTTTGAAAGATACTTTTTTCTTTTCAGGAGTTCTACCCATGTGACCATAAGCAGCAGACTCAGAATAGATAGGAGTTCTTAATTTCAATCGCTTCTCGATATGGTAAGGACGCATATCAAAAATCTTTTCTACTTTAGTAGCGATTGCACTATCAGACATTTTAACTTTGGCAGTACCGTAAGTATTTACATAAATGTTAGTAGGTTTTGCAACACCAATCGCATAAGATACTTGAACTAAAATCTCTTCACATACTCCCGCCGCTACTAAATTCTTAGCAATGTGTCGAGTAGCATAAGCAGCAGATCTATCTACTTTTGAAGGATCTTTTCCAGAGAAAGCTCCACCACCGTGAGCACCTTTTCCACCGTAAGTATCTACGATAATTTTTCTACCTGTCAAACCAGTATCACCGTGAGGTCCACCGATTACAAATTTACCAGTAGGATTTACGTGGTATTTAATTTTATCATTAAATAAATTTTTCACGCTCGCTTTGCATTGCGCTTTTACTTTAGGCATTACAATATTGATAACGTCTTTTTTGATTTGAGCTAACATTTTAGCATCAGCATCGAAGTCATCATGTTGAGTAGAAACAACAACTGTATCAATTTTTACAGGTTTGTTGTCATCGGAATATTGAATAGTTACCTGTGATTTAGAATCAGGACGAAGGTATTTCATTTGCTTCCCTTTCTTTCTGATGTCAGCTAACACTTGAAGAATCTTATGAGACAAATCTAATGCTAAAGGCATGTAGTTATCAGTTTCACTTGTTGCATAACCGAACATCATTCCCTGGTCACCAGCTCCTTGGTTCTCTTTTTTCTTACGCTCAACTCCTTGATTGATATCAGGAGATTGTTCATGAATAGAAGAGAATACTCCACATGAGTTAGCTTCGAACATGTACTCAGATTTGGTGTAACCAATTCTGTTAATCACATCTCGTGCAATCTGTTGAACATCTAAATAAGTTTTTGTTTTCACCTCTCCAGCTAAAACAACTTGTCCAGTTGTAACTAATGTTTCACAAGCAATTTTTGAAGAAGGATCAAATGCAATAAAGTGATCTACTAATGCATCTGAAATTTGGTCTGCAACTTTATCAGGGTGTCCCTCTGAAACAGACTCGGATGTAAATAAATATGGCATGATAAAATAATTAATTATGGTTGAAAAATTATCCCTCTGTCACTAGGATGTTTTTTTATAAATTCTAAATTAATAATCGGCGGTATGAGAATTAAAAATCTGTGCAAAAGTAAGAATACTTTTTAAATAAAATTTAGTTTTTCAAAACTAAGTCTTTAATGTAAATTCTTAATTATATCTACGCAAAAACCGAAGGTTAGTTGTTATTCTCCTGATCTAAAATTTCGAAAAATTATTCTTAACGTATTTCACATGCTATCATTTTCTCTCCTTCTATAAATCCTTCTAACTTATCTCCAATTTTTACTGGCCCGACTCCTGCTGGAGTTCCTGTATAAATTAAATCTCCCATTTGTAATTTGAAAAATTTAGACACATAACAAATCAAAAAATCAAAATCGAAAATCAAATCTTTAGTATTTCCATCTTGTACGACTTCTCCATTTTTTTTCATTTGAAATTTTATTCCTTCTTCTACATTTACTTTATCAATAGAAATAAATTCACTCAATCCTGCTGAGTTATCAAATGCTTTTGCGATTTCCCAAGGATGACCTTTTGACTTACATTCTGCTTGAACATCTCTCGCAGTAAAGTCAATCCCAAATGCAATTTCTTTATAATATTTTTTTGCAAATGCTGGTTGCACATGCTTTCCGTTTTTAGTCATCTTCAAAACTATCTCCGCTTCATAATGTAAATCCTTAGTAAACTCTGGATAGTATAAAGGTTTGTTTTTGACTAAAAGCGCAGATGGAGGTTTCATAAATATCAAAGGCTTTTTAGGAACTGGACTATTCATTTCCTTAGCATGTGCTTTATAATTTCTTCCGATGCAAATTATTTTCATAATTATATTTACCTAATCGGTAAAGTGTTTTTTATTTTTAAAATAAAAAAGAGCAGATTTAAATTTAAAATTTAAATCTGCTCTTTAATTTAGAATCTTACATTAATCAAACCTGCCAAATCTTTCACTTCTTTCACCGTCTGTTGAGCAGTCTTTCTAATTTCGTAAGAGGAATGTTTTATTTTATTTTTAATCTCTTTTTTATTAGACATGATTTCTGCTTTCCTTTCTACAAATTCAGAACTAATCGAAACAAGTCCATCAGCTACCTCCGCTTTCAGATCAGAATATTTCAAATCATTTTTCAAATAATTCTCCATCAATGAATCATGCGCTTCTTGTTTTCCACTCGCTCGTAATAATCCAAAAAGATTTTCTATACCTGCACTCATTTCACCTTCCTTAGTATCACCCAAATCTGTAACTGCGGAACGAATCTGTTTTCTAATTCTTTCTTCCTTTTCAAATACGTTGATATAATGTTTCTCTCCAGCACTCTTACTCATCTTTCGAGAAGGGTCGGCAGTAGATTGTACTTTAGGAATTTCCGTCAATAAAGGTTCAGGCATAACGAAATATTCTTTGCCCATTTGATTATTAAATCGTTGAGCAATATTTCGAGTCAATTCTAAATGTTGAACTTGATCTTTTCCAATCGGTACATAATCTGCTCGATAAATTAAAATATCAGCAGCTTGTAAAACTGGATAATCCAACAATCCCGCAGAAATAAAATCATCGCCACCTTCTTTATTTTTCAAACTCTTATCTTTGAATTGAGTCATCCGTTGCAACATTCCATAGGAAGTAAAGCAATTAAAAATCCAACACAACTCCGCATGCTCTGGTACAAGTGATTGAATAAATAAATTGTCCACCTTCACCCCTGTTGCCAATAAATTAAAAATCAACTCCCACGTTTGATTCCTTAAATTTTTAGCTTTGTATGGCATCGTCATCGCATGGTAATCCACCACACCATATATACAGTCATACTTCTCTTGAAGATCAACCCAATTCTTTACTGCACCAAAGTAGTTACCAAAATGCATATGTCCTGTAGGCTGAATACAGGAAAGAACTTGCTTTCTTTTTTCCATAATTTTATTTTTTAGGTGTTTAGGTGTTAATGTGTTTAGGTGTATGAGTGTATAGGTGTATATGTTGACGAGCTAACTTGTTAGCATAAAATCCTAAAATTACACGAAACATATACACCTATACACTCATACACCTAAACACATTAACCTACCCAACTGCTACAATTACTGAGATTTCTATATTTACAAATTTAGGTAGGTTCGCTACCTCTACTAATTCTCTTGCAGGTGCAGTTGCCTCATCGAAATATTCTGCATAGACCGCATTGATACGACTATACATATTCATGTCAGCAACAAATACACTAGCTTTTAAAATATTTTCATAAGTCAATCCTCCTTCGGTCAAAATCGCTCCAATATTTTTCATCACTTGATGAGTTTCTGCTTCAATCGTATCATTGACGATTTCGCTTGTAGCAGGATTGATTGCAATTTGTCCACTTACATACATCACTCCGTTGTGAATGGTTGCTTGGTTGTATGGACCTACTGGTGCTGGTGCGTTGGTTGTGTTGTGTATTTTTTTCATTTCTATTTTTTTTCAAAATTCAAAATTGTTGACGATTTAAAAGAATAAGGGAACAAGGATTTACGATTTAAGAAGTTTTGTCAAAAACCTTAAGTTAAATCGTATATCATATTATTCGTCAAACTTCTCAAATCATAAATCCGTCTTCCCTTGTTCCCTTCTTCCTCTCCTTTGTTCCCAACTCTCAAAATGACAAAGCCCCGCACCCCGTCAATTCGGGATGGGAGCTTTGTAAATTTCTTAAAATGACAATTTCTACTAGTCCTCTTCTGCTGCTTTAATTACAAGTTTCCCTTTGTAGTACATATTGCCATCTACCCAATGTGAACGGTGATAGATGTGAGTTTCACCTGTAGTCTTATCAGTAGCAATTGTTGGAACTGCTGCCGCTAAGTGTGTTCTTCTTTTACGCTTACGCTGCTTTGATATCCTACTCTTTGGATGTGCCATAATCTTTTTTATTTAGTGGTCTGTTGTTTCAAATAATTGAATAGTATTTCTAACAACTATTTTTCAACAACTATAATTCAATTTTTATTAAAATCTTTTAATGCGTCCCAAGGGGAATTGGAGGAATCGTCTGGTTTATTTTCAGATGCGGGTTTATTTTTATTTTCTAAATAATCCAACATTTTCAAATCACAAACATTCTCAGGTTCATCTTCACAATCATAAATATTCGCCACAGGCATACCTAAGCAAATACTTTCGTAAATAAACTTAGCAATATTCAGTTCTGAAGTTTCTTGTAAAATATAAACTACTTCTCCAATATCATTTTCCTCTTGAGCATATTTTACAATCAAATCTTGAATACCTTCTATAGGTAAATCAATATTTGCTAAACATCTATCGCAATCCGTTTTAAAACTTCCGTTGAAGTCAAACGTGAAAACGATCATATCTTCCCGCTTATCTAAATCTACTTTTACTTCAAATTTACCTTCCTTTATTGGAGATTCTTCAAAGTTTGAAAAGAATTCATTATCAAGTTTAAACTTGTATTCATGAATCCCATAATGAAGTCCCATAATTGGGATAGTAAATTGGTGTAAAGTATCCATTTTTTGAAAAATAATACAGGTGTAGAATTTAGCGGGGCAAAGATATGATTTTTATATAAAAAAGGGAAACTTTATTTTATTCATTTTTCTTTTATTTCTTTAGTAAAAATACACTCAAAACACGTTTTCTTTTTGAAGCAAAAAATAAGTCGTATCGTACATATATTTACATTTGGCAACAATAAAAGAAGAAAGAACAAAACAACTGAAAAAAAAATGTTTAATACCGAAATCTATACCAATGTAAAAAGACCGAAATTTTCAAAACTTGAGAAAATTGGATATCCAATTTCTATTTCCTTAGCGTTGATAATATTTGGTAATATCTTTGGATTGTATTCATCAAATCGAAAAGCACAATTACTCATTGTGATTGCTTATTTTGCTTTGCTTTTTACAAGATTATATTGTTTTTTTAGTGAAGAAGAGCATGAGAAAGAATTGATTGGTGAGTTAAGAATTGACAACAAAGCTATTATTTGGACAAACCAAGTAATTGAATGGAGTAAAATTAATACAATCGATTTAACTTACGATGATTACAAGTATAAGTACATTAATCATCACAAGGCAGCACTTAAAAAAAATAGGTCTGCGGGAGTACATAATGAATTAACTATAGTTACTGTTAACGGAGAAAGATACAGCGGAAATATATTGTTATCATCACAAGATGAGATTGATAGACTGAGAATAAAATTATGGGAAGTAATCAAGGCAAATAAACTTTCGATAGAAAATGCTCGAAAGATGGTAAAACCGGAAAATAATGAAGAAAACCAAAAATTAAAAAAATACTGTCGCTAGTAAAAAAATATCATCATGCCTAATATTTCAAAACGAGTCGCTCAAGCCTACTCTTCGCCTATTAGAAAATTGACTCCCTTTGCTGACCAAGCAAAAGCGAATGGAAAAAAAGTATTTCATCTTAATATAGGTCAACCTGATTTACTCACTCCTGATACTGCTTTCGACAAAATCAAAAATACAGATATGAAAGTCTTAGCCTATGGTCCATCAAAAGGCAAACTTTCCTATCGAAAAAAATTAGTTCAATATTATCAACGATTTAATATTGAGGTAACTGCTGAAGATATTTTAGTTACGACAGGTGCATCGGAAGCGATTTTGTTTTTAGCATTGAGTTGTATGGACAGAGGTGATGAGATTATTATTCCCGAACCTTTTTATGCAAACTATATTGGATTTTCAGAAATAGCAGATATTTCTATTCGACCGATTACTTCGACTATCGAAACTGGTTTTAAGTTGCCGAGTGTTGATGATTTTGAAAAAATAATTACTCCTCGCACTAAAGCAATTTTAATTTGTAATCCAAATAACCCGACAGGGTGTCTCTACTCTAAAGAAGATTTGGAAGCGTTAGGTGAGTTGGTGAAAAAACATAATATCTTTCTTTTTGTCGATGAAGTGTATCGAGAGTTTTGTTATGATGGTTTAGAATTTTTCTCTGCGCTGAATTTAAAAGGTTTGGAAAATAATGTCGCAGTTGTAGATTCTATTTCAAAAAGATATAGCGCATGTGGTGCAAGAATCGGCGCAATCATTTCTCGAAATAAAGAACTCGTTGAAGCTATTACAAAACTTGGACAGTTCCGACTTTGCGCTCCGATGTTAGGTCAAATGGTTGCCGAAGCTATTTTAGAAAATGATGGTAACTACCTTACAGAAGCTCGTGATGAATACGCCCGACGAAGAGCTTTGTTATATGATCGGTTGAGTAATATGAAAGGAGTAACTTGTTATCAACCTGGCGGTGCATTTTATATTTTTGCAAAATTGCCGATTGATGATGGAGACAAATTTTGCCAATGGTTGTTAGAAGAATTTTCTCATAATAATCAAACGGTAATGCTTTC
>JALZVK010000248.1 GCA_023301005.1 Saprospiraceae bacterium
AAAATTTTAACGACGTACAAAACAAAATTTGTCCGTTGTAGCCCATCAAGATAAAGAGTAACAAGTCTAATATTAGAATGGTAAATCATCATTACTTTCTACTGTAGGTGGTGCATCATTTGGTGATGGAAATCCACTATCAGATGCTGCTGGAGGAGGAGCTGCTTGTTGAGTTTGAGCTGATGGAGCATCAATTTTCCAAGCGTCCAAATTAGTAAAGAAACTTGTCTTTCCATCTTTAGTATATTCTCTACCTCTCAAATTAAAAGTCACCTTCACATCATCACCTTCATTATATCCATCTAGCTTTTCGCAATTGTTTTGCGTCATCTGAAATTTAATCAATTGAGTATATGCACCGTCCACCATTTCAACAACAAACTCTCTTATTCTAAAAGTGTCAGTTCTTTGAATGGTATCCATTTTTTTATACAATTTGCCTTCTGCTTCGAATGCCATAGTAGTTAAATTTTTATGAGAAAAATATATTAAAATTTAGTGGAACAAAGATAAGAAAATGACTTCAAAATAAGGATTCCAAAAGTAGTTTTTTACACTAACTCATAGAATAAAAGAAATCATTTAAAACCGCCAACCGAATAAATCCAATTGGAATAGATTCTTATGTTAGGAGTAAGGAATAAATAATCTACCCGTTGGAAGGATTATTTTTCATTTCCTCATATTAAGAAATAAGCTCTTCAATCGGGTAGGTTATTTCGGGCAAAGTCCACTAGTGTCTAAAATCTTAATTTGAGTGCTTACGCCCATTCAGGGCTTACGTAAGTATATTGTTAGTTTACATAGGGCGTTGCCCATATGCTATTGCTTTAAGCCTTTCAGGCTTTTTTTACTTAAAATTGCCCTGAAGGGGCTGAAGCAATAGCTCAAGGCAACGCCTTGGGTAACTAAAAAATGGTTATTAGCCCTGAAGGAGCGTAAGCATTTCAAGAATTTAGACACTAGTGGACAAAGCCCTATTCCTACTCCTTTATTTGATATTTTATTTTTAAAATTTCCTCAATTAATGATTCCAAAATTTCAATAGTAGTAAAGCTATTCATCAAAGAAACACGCATGTAAATTGTTTCTTGAATCATCGTTTGAACAATATAGAATTTCCCTTCGTGAGTTAATTGTTTTCTGATTTTAGCATTCAACTCGTTGAGTTGTTTTTGATTTTTTTCTTTTTCAAAAATTCTAAAACAAAGAATATTCGATTCAGGAATATGTGCCGTTTCGAATTCAGGATGAACTTGAAGTCGCTCCGCAAATACTTTTGCCAAATCATAAGTGAGCGTTACATATTCATCAAAAATATCAGCGCCATAATTTTTTATCATAGAAAATAATTCGATGACATTAGTAAACTTCGTACACTCAAAAGTTCGCTTTGTATTATTAAACCATTCTTCCTGAGTATTCTCCCAGAGATAGTGTGCATTCTGACGAAATGTTCGATAACTATTCTTTTCTTCTTTATAGATCAGCGCCGTAATCAATCCCGAAGTCATCATCATTTTATGCCCATCAATAATAAATGAGTCAGCTTGTTCAATCCCTTTGACAAGGGATTTATATTTTTTTGAAAAAATAGCTGCGCCACCGTGCGCTCCATCTACATGAAACCAAAGATTATGTTTTTGAGCAAATGCGCCAAGTTGTTCCAAATCATCATAAGCACCCACCGAAGTAGAGCAAGCATTTCCAACTATGGCAAAAATTGTTTTACCATTTGTAATTGCATTGTTATAAGTTGCTTCGAGTTGTTCAATATCTACTTGAAATTTATCATTCGTAGGAATTTTCACAATTCCTTCTGTACCTAATCCCATAGTACGAACAGCTCTATCCACACAATAATGTGCTTCTTCCGAAACCATAATCGCCAATTGCTTATCAGGATTTCCTTCATTCCAAATATCTCCAAAACCTTTCACTTGTCGAGCAGTCAGCAATGCGGTAAGATTGGCAAGTGTTCCACCTGAAGTCAAAAATCCACTTGCTTGATTATCATAACCAATATGCTTTGCAAAAAAATCGATAATGATTTTTTCCATAGGAGCAGCAAGTGGTGACATTTCATATAGACCAGATCCATTCTTTAATGCACTAACTAAAATACTACTCAAAATAGAATCGGGTAGAGGAGGAGCAACTTGATGACCCATATAATTAGGATGATGTAAATGAATAGAAGTGTCAATTACTTTTTTATAAAAATGAGAAGACATATTTTTTTCTAAAAAATATTGAGACCAATCTTCATAAGCACTTTGAGGAGAACGCCAAGGAAGCACTGGCATTTCATTTTGAGTAGTCGTATTTATGTTGTTTAAATAATCTGCAATTTGGTCGATGAGTTGATGACCTTTCTCTCTAAAATCATCAGCATCAAAAGCTTGGTGGAGTGAATTCATTTTAAATTTACTTTATACATTTAATATTATTGCTACCAAGCCTGAAAGGCTTTAAGCATATAGGATATGGCAACGCCATATCAAAAAGTAAAATTAAGATAAAGCTCTGAAAGAGCGTAAGCTTTATTTATACTTATACGCATTATTTTATTTTTTAGCACAAAAAAACCTGCTGTAGCTTTCGCTACAACAGGTTTTATATTTTTAAATTAAAAACAAAACTCTTACGAAGTAAGAACAAGTCTAATAAGCTTTTGCAAAAATAACTCTTCGTTTAGAAGGTGCTCCAGTCAAAACACATATTCCATCTTCATCTTTTGAATCATTAGGAATACAACGAATAGTTGCTTTAGTCAATTCCTTAATCTTCTTTTCAGTCTCTGTCGTTCCATCCCAATGCGCATAAATAAAACCACCTTTGGTTTCTAAAACTTCTTTAAATTCATCAAAAGTATCTACATGAGTAGAATGTTCTTTTCTAAAATCCAAAGCTCTTTGGAATAAGTTATTTTGAATATCTTCTAATAATTGCTCAATGTAATCTGCAATTCCTTCAAGAGGTTGAGAAGATTTTTCTTTAGTATCTCTTCTTGCAACTTCTACTTGACCTTTTTCCAAATCACGTTTTCCAATTCCTAATCGAACTGGAATTCCATGCATTTCATATTCTGCGAATTTGAAACCAGGACGTTTCTTTTTGTCTTGGTCATATTTTACAGTAATACCTTTTGCTTTTAATTCTGCTGAGATTTTTTCTACAGCAGCATCAATCTCATCATTAGGTTTTGGAATTGGAACAATCACCACTTGAGTAGATGCTAACTTTGGAGGAACGACCAAACCATCATCATCAGAATGCGTCATAATTAAAGCGCCCATCAATCGAGTACTCACTCCCCAAGAAGTTGCCCATACATGTTCAGACTTTTGATTCTCATCAAGGAACTTTACATCAAATGCCTTAGCAAAATTTTGACCTAAGAAATGCGAAGTACCTGCTTGCAATGCTTTACCATCTTGCATCAATGCCTCGATAGTATAAGTATCTTCAGCACCAGCAAATCTTTCATTTGCAGATTTTACTCCTTTGATAACAGGAACTGCCATATAGTCTTCTGCAAATCTTGCATAGACTTCTTGCATTTGCAAAGTCTCAGCAACTGCTTCCGCTTTAGTAGCATGAGCAGTATGACCTTCTTGCCATAAGAATTCAGCAGTTCTTAAAAAGAGACGAGTTCTCATTTCCCAACGAACAACATTTGCCCATTGATTAATCAATAAAGGTAAATCTCGATAGGAGTTAATCCAATCTCTATAAGTATTCCATATAATAGTTTCAGAAGTAGGACGAACTACTAATTCTTCTTCTAATTTTGCAGATGGATCAACCACAACACCAGGCCCATCAGGATTATTCATCAAACGGTGGTGGGTAATCACAGCACATTCTTTTGCAAAACCTTCCACATGTTCCGCTTCCTTACTTAAAAAGCTTTTAGGAATAAATAATGGGAAGTAAGCATTTACATGCCCAGTCTCTTTAAACATTTTGTCTAATTGACCTTGCATTTTTTCCCAAATACTAAACCCGTAGGGTTTAATAACCATACAACCTCTAACCGCTGAATTTTGAGCAAGGTTAGCTTTTTTAACAATGTCATTATACCATTGCGAATAATCTTCGCTTCTACTTGTAATTTCTTTTGCCATTATTTATATTGTATAAGATGTTGAGCGGAGTCTTGTATCCGCTATATAATTGTATTTATGTTTAAAAAAGGCTTAATTGTTGAACAATATTTAATCAAAAGCCTTTAGAATATATAGAACATAAAACATTAAAAAAAAGTTAAATAAAAATCAAGAGTGACGTTTGAAATACGTATTCGTCCAAATGATTGAACATTAACACCGAATTTAACAGTTTTAACACAAAAAAAAATCAACTTTAATACTGTGTTAACAGAAAAAATCGCACAAAAGTAATAAATTACATTCGAACTTGTAAGAGAGTTTAGGTAATTACAATCTTAAAAATTTTTATAATATGAAATCTTATAAATTATCCCTTTTCTTAGCAGCATTATTTGTATTCGGATTAATCGGAACTTCTTTCGGTCAGTACGATGATTTATATTACAATCCAGATACGGATGCTGACACTTATGCTTCTTCTTCAGTTGACTCTGACGAGTATGATGATTACGAAGAATATGACTATGATGAGTATGAAGAAAACGATGACTATGATTATTACTACTCTAGTCGAATCAGAAGATTCCGTCGTCCTTCAAGAAATGCTGGGTTTTATGACCCTTATTATGTAGATGCATATTCTTATGGATCTCAATATAATAGTCCTTATTACGATCCATTCTTTTCACGACCTACTATATATGTAAGTTTTGGTAACAGATACCGAGCTAACAGATTTAACAGATTCCAAAATAGAAATGCTTGGAACCGTTGGGGAAATCCTTATGGTGGTGGATTTGGATATAACAATCCTTATAACAATTACTACGGAGGTAATAACCCATACTCTTATGCAGGAGGTGGTTATGGCGGAGGTAGTGCATATAATAGCTACTACAATGCAGCTTATTGCCCTCCATCTTATTGGGGTGGAAATGGTTACGCAAGTAATAATATACAATCTGTAAATACTGTAAATGCAGTTAATACTTATAATGGTGCTCGTACTTATGGAAGTCAAACTGGTACAAGCTCAGGTTCAAGCAATACAGCAAGAAACAGATACTTCAATGCACCTGCTCAAAATGCTACTAGTGTAACAAGAGCAGAAACTAGAAGAACTGCAAGAGGTACGACTACAACTCGTCCTTCTTCTTCTTCTTCTTCTTCAAGAGCTAACTCTAGAACAACTAGAACTTCTAAAGCATCTAGAACCACTAATCCTAGATCAGAATCTAGTCGTAGCACAAGAGGCACTCGAACTACAAGAAGTACTAGTCCTACAAGAGGAAGTAGCACAAGAGGTTCAAGTCGCTCTTCTACAAGAGGAAGTAGCACAAGAGGTTCAAGCCGTTCTTCTTCAAGAAGTAGCAGTACAAGAAGCTCAAGTCGCTCTTCTTCTTCAAGAAGCAGCAGCACAAGAAGTTCAAGCCGTTCTTCTTCTTCAAGAAGTAGTGGTTCTTCAAAATCTTCTTCAAAAAGAGGTGGAGGAAGAAACTAAGAAATAGATAATTATTAAGAAATATAAAAGAGTGGGTGGATTTTGTAAAAAATTCACCCATTTTTTTTGTCTAAATTTCTAAATCGTTTTTTGCAAATCCCTATCTAACTATCTAAGTAGTTCATATCCGATTCTATATTTCAGCAACTTTATTTAATTTTATGAAGTTTTTTAAATTGATTTTAAAAAACGAATAAACAATATTTCATCGAAGATGAAATAGAGATTCTTTTTTTGAAAAAATAAAAAGTAAGTAAATGAAAAATATTATTGTATTAATTTTTACCATAATTACGATACATCTAAATGCTCAAACTATTGGTGATGCTTTAAGATATTCAAATTTGGAAGTAGGTGGAACTGCTAGATCAGTAGGTATCGGAGGTGCAATTGGTGCTTTGGGGGCAGACTATTCAACGTTGAGTACCAACCCTGCGGGAATAGCAGCTTTTCGTTCTAGTGAATTTGTAATTACTCCAGCAGTATATAATTCAACTACTACATCGACCTTAGAAAATGGAACTGGCAATGGACCTTTGAAAGAAAGTACAGGGAAGTTTCATCTCCAAAATATTGGATTGATATTAAAATATAGAAAGGCGGAAAACTCTAATTGGCCTGTAGTTAATTTCGGTGTCGGTCTTAATCGTTTAGCATCGTTTAATCAAGATTTTAAATTTGAAGGACAATCTCAAGGTTCGATAGTGCAACGATTTACAGAGTTAGCCAATGATAATGTTTTTGATCAATTTGAAGTAGGACTCGCCGACGAAGTATTAGCGATATATACAGATGGTAATGATATTTATACCAATGATTTTGAAGATTTAAATACATCACCTAATTATCTTGTAGATAGAGAGCAAACTGTAAATATAACAGGTTCATATAATGAGATAGTATTATCATTAGGAGCTAATCTAAAAGAAAAATTCATGTTTGGAGCGACGATAGGAATTCCAGATATTTCCTTTGACCAAAGGAAAGTCTATAGAGAATCGGAATTAGAAGGACTCGATGATGTGGAGTTTTTTGATAATCTTTCTTTTGAAGATAATGTGAATACTTCTGGACGAGGAGTTAATTTAAAATTAGGTGCTATCTATAGAATCAACCAAATGTTTCGATTAGGTTTAGCTTACCATACAGGTTCAAGACTATCATTGACAGATAATTTTTCTACAAGTTTAGATTATAGTTTTACTGATAATGCTGGTTCATCTAATCTTTCAGCAAGTTCTCCAGATGGAACTTTTGGATATAAAATAATAACACCCAATAGAGCTATATTAAGTGGAGCAGCATTATTTAAAAGAAAAGGATTTCTAAGTATTGATGTGGAATATGTAGATTACTCTAGAGCGAGATTTGACTTAGGAGATAACATCGAAGATGTTGACTTTCAAATAGATTTAAATGATCGAATTATTGATAATTTTATACCTGCAATTAATGTAAGGTTAGGTGGTGAATATGCTTATAACCTATTGCGATTTAGAGCTGGTTATGTAATAAATGGCACACCTTATGCAGATGATGATATTAAAAATAATGCATATAGCTTAGGTATAGGATTGCGTAAAAGAAAATTTTATTTAGACGCAGCATTTAAGAGTGTAAAGTTAACAGAGAGCTATACTCCTTTTTTATTAGCAGATGCAGAAAGACAACAAACTGTAACAAATGAAGCTAGAAATAGCCTAGTTTTACTTACCATGGGATTTAAATTTTAATTTTTTATGAATTTTTTTTTAAAACATTTAATAAAATGGAATTCATAATAAATTGGTTAACTGTATTTTGAGTCAACTAATTTTTTCATAAAACAACATATAGCACAATTTTTGAATATTTATAAATCGTGCTATATGTTGTGCTTTCTAAAATTGAAAAAAAAATGACAACTTTATAGAACTTGAAGGAATTTTTTCCTTTCCCTTTCAGAGAAAACAAAAACAACTAGAGCAAACCAAATTTGAACAATTTACTTATGCGAGAATTTATATTAATTTTTTCAGCGGTACTTTCTATTGGTTGCACTTCTCTTTATGGACAAGAGAAGGTCAAGTCTAGTGGTTGGGGAACTAATTACCCAGCCGTAGATGAAAGAAAAATTATAGAAACCAAATGGCGTTATACTTACGCCCTACATCTCGAATCTAATACCATTTTTCATAAGGCGGAAAAAGACTATGAGTACTTTTTGAATTTTAAGTACGATTATACTTATGAGCAGTTTTTAAATGGTGCTTATGATAAAGGTGTATGGAGTCTGAATGGAAGCGATTTGTTTTATAGTTTTAAACACATCAAAAAATTTGAGATTGCTCAAATTACTAAGAACGTTTTGGTGCTAGAATTTGAACAATCCAATAGTACGGGTACTTATCAATATCACTTTATTCGAGTGGATTCAAAAGATACACCTTTTGTAAAACCTTCCAATGAGCTTCCTGATATTATAGTAGAGGAGTTAAATACTAAAAAGAAAAATAGATGGTGGGCTTCAGGCAAAAAGAAGAAGAGAAAGAAACGAAGAGGTAAGCGAAATGAGCCTAAAGAAAAAGAATTATATATCAGTATCGAATTGATAGGAGGTGGTTATTACGGAGGTCTCGATCCTGTGCTTAGAGATTATATTCATATCAAAAGTTCAGGACGATTGATTAAAGAATTTAAAAGCGTCAACAAAGGACTAGAAGTTATAAAGAAAAATATTCCAAGAGATGAGTTAGAGGCATTTGCAGAATTTATAATCACTCAAAAGTTTTTTGAGTACGAGCGATTATATGATTGCGAAGATGCACTTTGTCAAAAACGAAAAGCTAATAAACCAACTCCGATTCCATTGAGACTAGCTGTCGCTTATGGTACTCGTAAAAAAGTAGTTACCATAAGTATTTGGGGAAAAGACCAAAATAGTGTGAAATATGTAGAGTATCCTGAATCCTTAGATAACATTATTGATGCGATTCAGAAAATGGCTCATCGGTTAGAAGAATAAATAATTTACTGTTACTTAATTCTAGTCAGGTAATATTTTACCATAAAAAGGCGCATTGGTGTTAAATACCAATGCGCCTTTTTACTTATATTTGAAGTATTAAATTTGTTCCGCTTACTTGCTTCTCTATTGTTATATTGTTATCGCTTCGCTTATTGTTTTTTTTTATAAACCATAAAACCATAGCGCAGCGAAACCATAAAACTCATATACTAAGATATTTCTCAAATTTTAATAGATTCTAATTTTATGCATTACCATACACTAGGTCAAGTACCTCAAAAAAGACATATCCAATTTCGCAAACCTAATGGCGAATTATATAGTGAGCAATTATTTTCTACCGAAGGATTTAGTGATTTGTATTCCTTGCTTTATCATTGCAATCCTCCTACTCAAATTGTTCAGGTAGGAGAGCCTTACTCAGTTGCACCTAAAACGATTCATGATAAACAATTAAAACATCGAAGCCTCCGAGGTTTTAATATCCAACCTGAAGATGATTATTTAAAAAGTCGAAAACCTGTCTTAGTTAATAATGATTGCAAAATCGTTTTGGCTGCTCCTCGTAAGAGCATGACTGATTATTATTTTAAAAATGCAGATGCAGATGAAGTGATTTTTATTCACGAAGGTTCAGGTGTATTAAAGACGATGTATGGAAATATAGATTTTGGATATGGAGATTATTTAGTAGTTCCTAGAGGAACTATTTATCAGATAAATTTCGATACAGAAGATAATCGATTGTTTATAGTCGAGTCGGCTAGTCCGATAGTTACTCCCAAAAGATATAGAAATAATTTTGGGCAATTACTTGAACATTCTCCATTTTGCGAAAGAGATATTCGTAAACCGAATAAATTAGAGACGCATGATGAGAAAGGTTCCTTTTCCATGTTTATCAAAAAACAAGATAACATTTATCCATACTCCTATTTGAATCATCCATTTGATGTAGTCGGCTGGGATGGATATGTTTATCCTTATGCATTTTCAATTCATAACTTCGAACCGATTACAGGTCGAGTACATCAACCGCCTCCCGTACATCAAACTTTTGCAGCAGCTGGATTTGTGATTTGTTCGTTCGTCCCTAGGATGTATGATTATCATCCGCTTTCAATTCCTGCACCTTATAATCATAGCAATATTGATAGTGATGAAGTTCTATATTATGTAGCAGGTGACTTTATGAGTCGTAAGCATGTAGTGCGTGGACAAATCACTTTACACCCAGGAGGAATTCCTCATGGACCTCATCCCGGAACAGTTGAAAAAAGTATAGGTAAAAAAGGTACTCAAGAATTAGCAGTAATGGTTGATACATTTAAACCACTTATCATGACTGAACATGCAGCTGGAATTGAAGATACAGGTTACTTTCAGAGTTGGTTGGATTCGGCAGTTGCTCATAAAGGAAATGGAAAGAAGCATTAAATGAGTACGATAGTTTCTAATTTAAAAAAAATAGAAAAGGTAGAGAATCAGTTATAAGACTGGTTTCTCTACCTTCTTTATTTTATTTTTGTGATAGACTTGTTACCCTTTAAAAAACATACTTCTGAAACAATCTTTTTTCGCTATTTTTCCTTAAAAATCAGTCATAGTATCAACAATACTCCTTCTTTTTAAGAAAACTATCAAAAAAATCTAAGTTCCATAAGCACATTTTTTAAAGAGTAACAAGTCTAGCGAAAAATATTCAAAAATTAGAGTGACTCTAAAGAGTCATCTTATTATTTTAAAAAAACGATTCAATGAAAATTAATCTTACTTTTCTCTTTATTTTTTTCTTAGCAATAGCTAGTAGCGCACAAACTCCGACAAATCGCCCTACGGTAAATAATGAAGCCTTTGATAATAAAATCGCAAAGGTTATCAACTTCACCATACCAGTAATGGGAGTGGATGAATTAAAAGAAATGCAAGAAGATGTTTTGATTTTAGATGCTCGACCTCAAAAAGAATTTGACGTCAGTCATATCGAAGGAGCGCAGAGAATCGGTTTTCGAAATATAGAAAAATCGATCTTAGATAGAATTGATAAAGATGAACCAATTGTAGTTTATTGCTCAATCGGTTATCGAAGTGAAAAGGTAGGAGAGAAGCTCCGAAAAATGGGTTTTAAAAATGTTTATAATCTTTACGGTAGCATTTTCGAATGGGTAAATCAAGGCAACCAAGTCGTAGATGAAAATAATCAACCTACAGAAAAAGTACACACTTATAATAAGCGTTGGAGTAAATGGGTCGAAGAAGGTAAAGCAGAAAAAGTGTGGTAGATTTTTTAAAGAAAAAATAAAACTCAAATAATCCCGAATTTTCAAATCGAAAATTCGGGATTATTTTTTTGATTCTATATAACTATGTGGGAAAATCGGATGGAGTATCACTCTCACTAAATTTGTCTAAGAGTCTTTTTTTTCAAATATCTTATCGTAGAAAATAATAATTTAAAAAAAATCCTCAATTGAGAAACTTTGGTAATGTATTTGATATATAAAAAACACATATTCAAATATACCAAAGACAAGAATTCCTTTCCCTCCCTCCCCAGTTCAAGTCTAAAAAAAATTTACACTATGCTTAATTACATCTACAGCACCGTTCTGGTGTTTCTAATCTTTAGTATTCCATCTTATTCTCAATGCATTAAAGGCGACTGTAATAATGGAGAAGGAATTATTTCCTATCTAGATGGCAGTTCATATACTGGTCAATTCCATAATGGAAAATCAGAAGGCTATGGCACTTGGTGCTTTGCTAATGGAGATAAGTATGAAGGATATTTTAAAAATAATTTCCAACATGGAAAAGGAATCGTATTCCATACTGAAGGAGGAATTACATTTGGAGAATGGATTAATGGAGAATACTTTTCTACAAAAAGTGGAAATGTTGAAGGCTGCCTGAAAGGAGATTGTGTAGATGGATATGGCGTGTATGTATATGAAGAAGGTAACGCTAAATACAAAGGTTACTTCAAAAATGAAATGCCTCATGGTTACGGAACTTGCGAATATTCCAACGGCGAGTTGTATGATGGAGAATGGTCGAACGGTAGTTTTAATGGAGAAGGAACATTATACCTTGCTAGTGGTTCGCCAGTAAAAGGAAATTGGAGAGAAGGTACTTATATAGGAAAGGAACGATTAGTTGAGAATTCTTTTTCAAATGGACAACCTATAGAACAAACAATTACAAATATCAGAAAAAGTACAAAAACAAAAGTTCACGCATTAATAATTGGAATCTCTACTTATACGCACATGCCTGTTTTAAAATATTCAGATGATGATGCATATCGTATGTATGCGTTTTTGAAAAGTCCAGAAGGAGGCGCAGTAAGAGATGACCAAATTAGAATGTTGATAGATGAAGAAGCGACTCGATCGAATATCAAAGATGCAATGAAAGAAATATTTTTGAAAGCTGGAAAAGATGATTTAGTCTTAATGTACTATAGTGGTCATGGATTAAAAGATTGCTTTTTGCCAATTGATTTTGACAGATATAGTAATAAACTTTTTCATGATGAGATAAATGAAATACTTCAACGAAGTCCTGCCAAATATAAATTATGTATTGCAGATGCTTGTCACTCAGGTGGACTTGCAATGAAGGGTGGAGGAGATGTTGATGATTACTCTGATGAGCAAGTTATCAATACTTACTATAATAAATTAGCTCAATCTAATGCAGGTACGGCATTGATTCTTTCTTCTAAATCAGAAGAGATTTCATTGGAGTCAAGCGGATTACGACAAGGTGTCTTTAGTCATTTTTTGATAAGAGGATTGGAGGGAGAAGCTGATCGAAATAATAACAAAATTGTAGATGTAAGTGAATTGTTTGAATATATTAACTCTAATGTAAAAAGCTATACAGCTAATCGCCAATCGCCAATTATCAGAGGTTCGTTTGATAAAAAAATGACGGTGAGTGTAGTGAGGTAAATTCTAGTTAATGTTTTAAAATACTTACCATATTTAAATATGCTCTTAAAAATAGGTTGGGGAATTAGATTTTATCTTAAAATCTAATTCCCCAATCTATTTTTATATTGTCGCATATGTTTCTAATTCCACTTCTATATCGTTTAATTCTTTTCAATGAAATATATTTGTTAGGTAGTTAGACAATAGAAATTGTGTATTTATAAGGATAAGATTTTTTTGATAGTTTTCTTTAAAAAATCATTGCATACCTTGCGGTATGGAATTATTTTTTAGAAGAAAATAGCGAAAAAAGATATTCTTATAAAATACGGTTTCTATTGTCTAACTACTTAATTATTCAACAATCGTACTCACAAATATTTCTCATGAAAAAAATATTACTTCCTATTTTATTGATTTTCAGTACTTTATGTTTAAATGCTCAAACGCTTAATGACATCGAAGCAGTAGAATATGATGCTTCACAAAATCGTTTTTTTATTTCCAATGGTAATTCAATAATTGCACGAGCGAGTAATGGCGATTTGAGCTTTTTCAGTAATAGTTCCGCTACACATGGAATGGAAGTTTTGGGAAATCATTTATTTGCGATAGATGGTACGACGATTCGAGGAATTGAATTAGATACCGAAACAGAAGTCATGGCATTGAATATCACAGGTGCATCTTTTCTAAATGGAATGACTAACGATGGAGTTTCCACATTGTATGCTACTGATTTTAGTGGAAAGCAAATTTATAAAATTGACGTTGCAGATATTTCAAATCCAACATTTGAAGTAATAGTTAACAATACTTCTACAACTCCCAATGGAATCGTTTATGATGGTACGAATAACAGATTGATTTTTGTAAACTGGGGAAACAACGCTGCAATCAAAGCAGTTGATTTAATTGATAATTCAGTTAGCACTTTGGTTACCACTACACTTGGAAACATTGATGGCATAGATGAAGATAATGATGGAAATTATTATATCGCAAGTTGGTCGCCCGACCAAATTACAAAATATGATAATGCTTTTGCCAATCCTCCTGAAATTATTACAACTCCATTTTTGAATAACCCCGCAGATATATGTTATGCAAAAGAGATTGACTCATTAGCTATTCCTCATTACCCTGGAGGTGGCGATGAAGTTGTCTATGTTGGTTTTTCAACGGATACCGTATCTACAAATGTTCTAGAGTTAGCTGATAATGATTTGGATATTAATATTTTCCCAAATCCTATTTCTGACCAATCTGTAATTCAATTTGAATTAGACGAAAATGTAAATGTATTGTTAGAGATATGGAGCCAAGAAGGAAAATTATTAAAAACACTTTTGCAAGGTGAACAAATGGCGGGTAATTATACAGTACTTTTTTCAGGAATTGGTTTACCTTCTGGAAATTATTGGTTACATGTAAAGATGAATGATCGTGTTAAAAATTATTTGTTATCTATTCAGTAAGGAAATTCAATGTAATAATAAATTAACCAATTTATATTAAATATTAACATTGACACTACTCTTAGGTATCGGATAATAGATGAATTATATATAAGAAATTCAACTATATGTAAAGCATAAATTTAAACTATGAACCAAATATTAAGTAATCAAAAAATAAAATTATTTTATTTTATCAAAATCCTAAAAACAAAATAACAATATGGTTACATTTGCATTTTTTTATATAAAAGTATTTTTTTATATAAAATATGTAATTCTACATTTGTTATATCTTGTCAATCAATCAATTGCTATACTTAATAGTTATGGATTTATTGATATTTTTAACCTTATTAAACCAAAATTAAAATACACTTCTTATTTACAATTAATGAGTAATATATTTTATTTTTCATATTAAATTCTCATTAATCAACTCACGCCTACCTTACAGATTTTTTAGATTCTAATCCTTAATTTTTTTTAGGATTATGAAAATCCTTATATTATGTCTATCTAATGGATTAGAATTTATTGTTTATACACTATATCTGTTTTTATCACAACAACAACAAGAACAGCAATAATGAACTTTCAATATGCCCTTAAGCTTAAAAATTAAAACCTTACAGTTATTCTTCTTTTGCCTTCTTTCTGCTCTTTCTTATGGACAGAGTGAGAGTGACCAACATATAATTTTAGAAAAAATAAAGAAGACTTCTTCCGAAACAGAAAAGATGGAACTGTTCCATCAATTAGCAAATATTAATAGATATACGAATACAGAAAAAAGTATTTTTTATGCTAAAAATGCTAGTGATATTGCAAAGAAAATAGGTACTCCAAATGAGCAAGCTTTTTACTTAACGGAAACCGCTACCCATATTGCAATTGACGGAAATGTTATAGATGGGATTCAATTACAATTACATATTCTTAGCGCTTATCCAAATATAGAGGATACTACATTAATAAAAATATATAACACCTTAGGGCTCTTTTTTTATAATATTAAAGAAAGTGATTTAGCTACTAAATACGCTCAAAAAGCAATTGCTCTAAGTGATTCGATTAACCAGTCTGACCTAGCTTTACTCTCCCTAGCGAATCTTGGAAAAATTAATCTTTACCTAAATCAGTATGATAAATCTCTTGAATATTTTAAACAAGCAAAAAAAACTTCAATCACAACCAATAATTCAATCCCATTAAACTATATCCAAAAAGATCTTACTCAACTTTTTTTATTAAGAAATGAATTAGGATTGGCAAAAAAATGTGCTACGGATGCAATTAATCTATCATTAAAAAATAACTCCCCATTAGTAGAAGGGCATACTAGAATTAACTTAAGTAATATACTAAGAAAAGAACTCAAATATTCAGAAGCAATATTAGAAGCTAAGAAAGGAATTGCTTTGTTGGAAAAATTTAATCCTCAAATTTTATTGGAAGGAAAAAAATCACTCATCAAGACTAAGGTGGCATTAAAAAAAATCGATGAAGCATTATCTATTGCTTTTTCTTCTTTAGAAATATCAAAAAACAATAATATCCCGAAATCTACATTTGATTTTTATGAATTAATTTCATCTATTTATAAAAATAAAAATGAATATAAAAAAGCATTGGTTTACTCCGAAAAAGCAATAGCAATAAACAATGAAATTAATAAAGAAAAGCAATTTCAATCTTCTTTACTCACAGAGAAAATTTTAGATAATCAACAAATTATAAATGAAAATAAAATTCTTAAAGAACAGATAAAAGCTACAGAATCCAATACTCAAAAAAGTAAAGTTTTTGGAATAGTGATGGCTATATTTTTTTTACTTACCCTTGGGCTCGCATTTCTCATTTATCATAAAAAAGGTTTTAAATATTATACCAATAGCTTTTCTTACAAAAAAAATGATAAAGAAATTAGATTTCAATTCATTAGGAATGCTTTAGTATTAAGTATGTTGTTAATACTACCACTAATATTATATTTATTCTATTTTGAAAATTATTTAGGTTTAATTAATGTAGGATGGTTTTACTTTTTTGCATTA
>JALZVK010000249.1 GCA_023301005.1 Saprospiraceae bacterium
AATGAGTCCGTACCAAAGGGTATGCACTAATTTTTTTATTTCCTCATATTAAAAAATAATCTCTTCAATCGGGTAGACTATTTAATTCCTACTCCCTTAATAAGGAATTTATTATTCTTAAAATCTTTTTAAATCAGAAGTATTAAAATTCCACTCTGGCGTATCAATATTTTTGTCAGATTTTAATTCATACCAAGGACTTAGATCTGAACTCATTGGATTTTTAAGTATATGAATATTTTGAGCAGGCATATAACTTTGAGCTAAAAGATAGAGTTTTTTGCCTTCCTTATTTTCTGCCATATCAACTACTAGAATTGCATGACCGGGATGACCACCTTGAATAAATACATCTCCAATTTTCATCTCTTCCATTGGAATTGATTTCATTTCTTTTTCTAAAGATGCAGTTCCTGCGTATGAAAATATTTGTATTAAATATTTTTTAAAATTCAGATAGGAATTATCTTTCTTACCAGAATTAGGGAATGTCACCTTGTTACCTTGGACTTTGGGTTGCTTTCCATTTCTCCAATCATCAAATGATACTTGAGTACCGTTGGTATAATTAAAATGTATTTTCTTATACTCTTTTTTCCCAAATAAATATTCTGAACGAAGTCGCATAACAGCATCTGCACATTGTTGCAAATCTCTTTTTCCTATATCAATATTGACGACTCTTTTATGTGCTGACTGATTACTCTTTAGGGAACCTTCGTAGGTTTTCACTTTTGTTCCTTTTGGAAATAAAGGCAAAAATTGTAACCATTGTTGAAATGAACCTGATTTGGGTTTTACTCTTTTATAATTTTGTGGGACAGGAATTTGATTGATAAGACTTGTCTTATCATCAAAATCAGTTGTCCAATGGTACTTAATATCTGAAGGTGCTTTTTGATAAACTTCTTGTTGAGGTAGTTGTGAAATTTCCTGTTTCGGCAATTGTTGAGTTGGTGTTTTTGGAGCATCCGAACAACTTAATAACAATGCTATTACAAATATTGGAAATGATGTTTTTAGATTCATAGTAGGTAGTTTTATATTTTATCAAAAAAAAAAATTGACTTAGATTTTAAATAAAAAAAATAGTAACTCCTATTTAAAAGAGTTACTATTTTAAAACTAAAATCATTCAAAATTTATTTTGAATAATTTTTAATTCGTTAGTTGAAATTGATAATTTTCAAATTTTATGATATTCACATATTTGTTTTCTATGTAATTAATTTTATCTAATCTATCATCTGCATCTAGTGGAATGTTGTTTTGAAAATCAAATTTAGTCGATAGATAGGAATTATCTTCCAAGTCAAGTTGCATTGGAAAACCTGTACCATGCTTATGTATTTGTCTTCCAAAGAATAAAGCCAAATCATAACCTTTGTAAGCATTATCGGTAGGAAGTGTTCCATATTTTTCAAAAAACATACGTCTGAAATCTTTGATTTCAGATTCGTTTTTATCTGCAAAATTAGCCACACTCAAATGCAAATTTAGATTTTCAAAATAATCAAAAGAAACTGTTTTATATTCCATCCATCTCGGCATTCCATAAATCACCGCTTCATTTGGACCTTTAGAAATGGCTACTTGACGCATAAAATTACTGATGAATTTTTCATTAGAATATGATGGAACAATAAATACAGTTGTCTTTCCTTCCTTAAAATATGGTAACAAATCCATCTCTCCATATTGCTGTGCTGTTTCTGCATCTATAATATATTCCGTTAATCTGCCTTCACCTTTGATTTTCATTTTTTCATTTTGAAAAAACTCTAATCTTACTTTTTCTACATCCTTATCTCTACAAACCAAAACAATTTCAGTCTCCTCATTATATTTTAAAGCATGTCTCATTATTGCTTCGCAATGACTTTGCAAACTAGGATTAGCTTGTACATAATTAGGATCTTCTTTAGTAATATATTTACTTGTATTGGTTGGAGAAATTAAAATTTTCTTTTCCCTTTTTGCAAATTCTGCAACTTGAGTCAACGGCTTAGTTCCGTAAGGTCCAATTATCATGTGAGCATTCATTAATTCTGTTCGAGATAAAAGACCAAGAGTTTCAGATTCAGAGCGCTTAGTATCCATAACCGTAACACTTAGGTTCACGCCTTCCGCTGAAAGTTTGTCGAAAGCCAATTTTGCACCTTCATAAAAAGCTAATGCAGACTTTGAGTTTTTATGAATACCGCCTTCTAAGGTATTCGTTTTATGAGCATTGAATGGCATCATCATCGCTACATTATAAGTACCGAAAGTACTTCCTTCATTTGAAGTTTCGTTTGTTTCGATTGGCGTTTCTTCATCTCCCATATATTGGGAAGGATCAGACTCAATTGGATCATTAACTGAAGAGTCAGCATCAGACCATTGGACCGTATCTACCTTTCCAGATACATCCGTTTCGAATTCGTATTTACCCGTATTAGGGTTGTATACTTTTGTACCTTGAGGAGTAACTATTTCTCCTGTGGGAGTTTTTGTTCTACCTCCTCCGCATGATGCTAACAATACAATTACAAAAATTGCAGCTACTGAAAAAATAGTGTAGAAAGAGAATATTGATTTTTTATTCCCACTCAATTGTTGCTGGTGGTTTGGTGCTGATATCATAAACGACTCTGTTTATTCCTTTGACGTTATTAATAATTTCACTTGATACGGTTGCTAAAAACTCATGAGGCAACTTACTCCATTCCGCAGTCATTCCATCTACAGAATTGACTGCTCGTAAAGCTATTGTTTTTTCATAAGTTCGCTCATCGCCCATTACTCCTACAGACTGTACAGGTAATAGAATGGTTGCAGCTTGCCATACCTTGTCGTAAAGGTTATGTTTTTTTAAATTTTTAATAAATATATCATCAGCCTCTTGGAGTAATTTTACTTTAGCTTCTGTGATGTCTCCCAAAATTCTAATGCCCAAACCAGGCCCTGGAAATGGATGTCTATTTAAAATAAAACCTGGAATGTCTAACTCTGCTCCTACTTTTCGAACTTCATCTTTGAATAACATTCGTAGCGGTTCTATTATTTTCAAATCCAACTTGTCAGGTAATCCACCAACGTTATGATGAGACTTGATAGTTACACTTGGTCCATGAACGGAAACAGATTCTATCACATCTGGATAAATTGTTCCTTGTCCTAACCACTTCATTCCGTCTAGTCTTTTTGCTTCTTTTTCAAATACTTCGATGAAGACTCGACCTATAATTTTACGTTTTCCTTCTGGACTAGTTTCCTTTTTTAATTCCTCCCAAAACAATTGACTTGCATCGACACCTGTGATATTTAAGCCCATTCCTTTATAGGAATCTAAAACTTCTTGGTATTCATTTTTTCTCAACAAACCATTATCTACAAAAAAGCAAGCTAAGTTTTTTCCAATTGCTCGATGTAATAACATTGCTCCTACGGTAGAATCTACTCCGCCTGAAATTGCCATCAATACTTTTTCATCTCCAATCTTTGCTTTTAAATCTTGAACCGTTTGTTCTACAAATGAAGCTGGTGTCCAATTGCCTTTGCAACCTGCAATGTCGATGATAAAGTTAGACAAAATATCTTTTCCTTCTAAACTATGTGTTACCTCAGGGTGAAATTGAATACCATATACTGGTGCTCCGAAATTTCCATTTTTACTTTTAAATGCTGCAACTGGAATACTATCAGTTCCTGCGAGTAACTCAAATTGCTCAGGCACTTCCATGATAGAATCGCCATGAGACATCCAAACTTGACAGTTGGATGATATATTTTTTAAAAATGGGTCATCGAAATTTGGAGTATTCAGATGTGCTTTTCCGTATTCTCTTTTTTCAGATCGTTCTACTTTTCCTCCGTAATAATGTGCTAAATATTGTGCGCCATAGCAAATACCGAGTATTGGTTTTTTTCCAACAATTTTATCCAATTCCACTTGTAATGCATTTTCTTCTAAAACAGAAAATGGACTTCCAGATAAAATTATCGCTTTGATGCTATCGTCTAATTCGGGGATTTTATTAAATGGTACAATTTCACTATATACATTTAATTCGCGTGTTCGCCTTGCTATCAACTGAGTATATTGAGAGCCAAAATCTAATATTAATATTTTCTCATTCATGTGCGCAAAGATAATCATTGGTGGAATATAACCTTAGATGATAGTGTTTTTTTTAAGGGAAAATTATTTGGCAGTAGACGACTTACGGATTCTACTTTTATTTTAAAGGTTAATCTACTTTTCATCCTACACTTAATCCGTCAACCGTCAAGTGAAACGACCGTCTACCGCCCACCATCAATAAAAAAATCGCCTCATAAATGCTAAGTCTTTTACAATTAACCAACTCCTCTCTTTTTTCACAAAAATAGATTGTATCTTTATATCGATCTAATAAACAATTTTCTACTTCACTAATTTATTCTTTATTATGAAAAAAATCCTAATCATTTTACTACCCGTGCTTTTTATTTTTTCATGTCAAAATTCTGACTCTTCAACTGCTGAGGCAAAAGTTGAAGTTAAAGAAGCACCTATGGAACCTGTACGTATTGCAGGTACAATCGAAAATGCACTTGATGAAGTGGTTTCACTTTATGGAGGTGATGTCAAAGTTGAGACGCCGCATACTGATGGAAAATTTGAATTGAATTTAGAATTAAATAAACCTACTTTTTTGACTTTCAAGCATGGAAGTGAAAGAAGTGAGATTTACCTTGAACCTGGTGATGATATTACTTTGACTTTGAATCCTGAGCAGTTTGACGAAACACTTAAACTTGCTGGTAAAGGCGCAGAAGAAAGTAATTACCTTTTAGCTAAATATCTTTTAAATGAAAAATACTCTGAAAAAATTAAAGAGAATTTTTCATTAGAGGTTCCTGTATTCGAAGCTAAGATGGAAGAAATTAAAACTGCACATGTTGATCATTTTGCTCAATACCAAAAAGATCATAGTGGCATGAATAAAGATTTTATTGATAATGAAAATGGTTCTATCGTATATGAATGGGCAAATAATAAATTGAACTATAAAGGTTATTATGAATATTTTACTAAAAAAGATGCTGCTGATGTGGATCTATCTTTTATGGATAAAATAGATCTTAATAATGAGACTCATTTTGAATCGAATGGTCTTTACAAACAAATGATTAGTACTTATTTAAATACACTTGGAGGTGATGCAGGGAAAGGAACTGAATCTTTAAAAGCGATTTTTGATGTAGCTGATAGTAAGATTTCAAGTAATGTTGTTAAGGGTGGATTGTTATTTAATATTTTAACTGATCACTTAAACTGGCAAGATGCAACTGGTGTTGATGTATATGTAGAAAAATTTAACAAGATGTCTACAAATGAAAAAGATAAAGAAAAACTAGCTGCAACTTATACAACTGCAAGTTCTTTGATGAAGGGAAAACCAGCGCCTACATTTAATTATAAAAACACTTCTGGAGAAGAAGTTCCTTTGGAAAGTTTGAAAGGCAAGAGTGTTTATGTAGATGTTTGGGCGACTTGGTGTGGACCTTGTAAAAGAGAAATTCCTTCTTTAAAAGAATTGGAAAAAACATATCATGGAAATGATGACATCGTTTTTATGAGTGTTTCAATTGATAAAATGAAGGATAAAGAAAAGTGGTTAAACATGGTAGAAGAGAAAGAATTGAGTGGTGTGCAGTTGATGGCAGACAATGATTGGAAATCTTCTATCTGTGAGGATTATGCGATTAGAGGAATTCCTCGTTTTATTTTGATTGATAAGGATGGAAATATTTTGGATAAAAATGCGCCTCGTCCTTCTTCAAGTGAAATCAAAGAAGTGTTGGCTGACTTAGCTAAACCTGGAATGACTTCAATGAAGTAATTTTTTCAAAACAACTTCATGTTCAAAACCTCTATATCAAAATTGATATAGAGGTTTTGTTTTTTTTACTTATGTTTGAAAAAATAATTCCTTCTGAGTTGAAATTAAAAATGAGATATATCAAAGAACTCAACTACCACTTACTGAAAGTAATTGAGTTTAATTTACTAACGACTAAAAGTAGTCTAATTTTAAATTTTGAAAAAGGGAAAACGGATTTGAGAAGTATGAAGTTTGACGAACTAATTTGTTTAACTTTTCTTTATTACTTACTTCGTAAGTTTTTTATTTATTTAAAAACAATACACTTACGGAGTAAGTGACAAGTTGATTCGTCAAACTTCATACTTCTCAAATCCGTTTTCCCTTTTTCCCTTTTTCAAAATTTGTCTTTCGATAAAAATTTGAGTAATAGATTTATCGAACTAAAAGTACGAGGTCTTAAATGTTTCTGAGACCTATAAAATAAAAATATTTAAATGGAAAGAATCGACGAAATTTTAAGTGCATATTCTTCTCTAACATGGGGATTACCTTTACTTTTTTTATTAGTAGGTGGAGGTTTTGGATTATTGATATATAGTAGATTTTTGCCTTTTAGATATTTGCTACATGCTATCCAAGTGACTAGAGGGAAATATGACGACCCAAATGATCCTGGACATATTAGTCATTTTCAAGCATTAACTACAGCACTATCCGCAACCATAGGAATGGGTAATGTAGCTGGAGTTGCAGTTGCTATTACGATAGGTGGACCTGGTGCTATTTTTTGGTTATGGGTAAGTGGAATCATTGGTATGAGTACAAAATTTTTCACCTCTACCCTAGCGATAATGTATAGAGGAAAAGAACCTTCGATTCATGATAAGTCAAATTCCAGCAAGTCAAATTCTAAACCAAAAAGAAATAGAAATCAGAAAATTTCTAAAGCGAATATATTAGATGACGACTTCTTTGAAGATGAGAACCAATACAATGATAAAGAAAAAGTGGAAGGTGGACCAATGTATTTTATCACGGAAGGTCTAGGTAAAAGTTGGAAACCTTTGGCGATATTTTTTAGTCTAGCAGGGTTGATTGGTGCGCTTCCTGTATTCAATGTCAATCAATTAACTCAAGCAATTGGAGACATCTTGCTCAAACCTAATAACATTGCTATTACATTTCAGACGAATCTTATTATAGGAATTATTCTAGCGGTCATTACTTCGATAGTTGTGTTAGGAGGATTAAAAAGAATTAGTACACTTGCTTCTCGATTAGTTCCATTTATGGTCGTGTTATATTTTATTTCTGTTGTCATGATATTGGTTTTACATTCATCGGAAGTACCTAAATATTTTATGATGATTTTTACGGATGCTTTTGCTGCCGAAAATTATACGGGTGATCCTATGTTAGGAGGAATGGTTGGAGGACTTATTTTATTAGGAATTAAAAGAGGTGCATTTTCTAATGAGGCAGGTATCGGTACTGCGCCAATGGCTCATGGTGCTGCTAAAACTTCGGAGCCAGTTCGAGAAGGTTTGGTGGCGATGTTAGGACCTTTGATAGATACTATTGTAGTTTGTACTTTGACAGCTTTGGCGATATTAGTAACTGGCGCTTGGAAGAATCCTGATGTTGAAGGTGTGAGTATGACTGCTGCTGCATTTAATAATTCATTTTCAGGTTTTGGAAATTATTTGTTATTGCTCTGTGTAGCGGTGTTTAGTATTTCTTCTTTGTTTTCGTATTCTTATTATGGTTCTAAATGTATGGGTTTTATTTTCGGAACGGAGCGTAAACATATTTATAATTATTTCTATATTGCAAGTATTATTATTGGAGCGACTTACCCTTTGAGTTCTATGTTAAATTTGATAGATGGTACATTTGCTTTGATGGCTATTCCTACAATGACTGCAACTATTATGATGGCGCCTAGGGTTATGAGGGAAGCAAAGTTGTATTTTGGAAAGATGTGATTTATATGATTTTTGTATCTTTTTTAAATTCCTTAATTATAAAAGAGTACTACACATTTAGATGTTATCTATTTTATCATTTAACCTTGTTACGGTATGATGATTGTATTTGTAGATTGTAAGAAATAAGAAAAAGAAACTTTCATTTTCTTATGGTAATAGCCGTTCAAAGACATATTATTCAAATGCTATAGTAGCAGACAGGTTTAGTATAATATTTGAAAAAATATTAACGTTAATAAACAATAATCTAGAATATAGATTTAAAATATATTCTCAAAAACTGAACAATAAGCGTATAAAAAGTATTTATACTTTTTATTACTAAGAATCCTTATATTTATTAACTTTGTGTTTCCTTTTAACATATCAAAAACAATTAAAATGAAATCGGTAAAACTCAAGAAATTCCTCCCTGTCGCAATCTTTTTATTAGCACTAGTTTCTATGACTTCTTGTAATAGAGGTGTAGGTTGCCCTAGCGACTTTTCAATTAGCAAAAATGTAGTTAAAGCTGCAAAAGCTGCTCCTGCAATTGTCGTTAAAGAAATTTTAGATTAAATTAGACTAACTATATTATATGAATTGGATTCCTTTAAGATCTGTTAAACAGATTAACGAAATCATCAATCGCTCTAATGAGATTCCTTGTGTGATATTTAAACATAGTACAAGATGCTCCATTAGCTCTATGGCAAAATTCCGTTTTGAAGAAAGCTGGGATTTTCCTGAAAATGAGATTGAAGCGTACTACTTAGATTTGATTGCATTTAGAAATGTGTCAAATCAATTGGCTGAAACTTTTTCAGTTCATCATGAGTCTCCTCAATTACTTTTAGTTAAAGATGGAAAATGTACTTATGATGCTTCTCATTTAGATATTACAGTAAACGAACTTAAAGAAGGTCTTACTGCTAAATGGTAGAGGACAAAATCTTTATTACTGATGACGGCTCCCACTCCATGTTTTCTGAAAAACATGGAGTGAGTTACCACTCTAAATATGGAGCAATCCAAGAAACGGAACATGTGTTTATCAATGCTGCTTTCCGACATCAACTTTCCTTTATTCCTTCTTCACTTACTATTCTCGATATCGGTTTTGGTACTGGGCTTAATGCTTATATGACTTTGTTGGAAGCTAACCAACATCAAGTAAAAGTCAATTATACAGGTATAGAAGCTTATCCTATCTCTATGGAAACTGTCCATACACTCAACTACGCAGAACTTCTACAACAGGACAATAACATATTTCAACAATTGCATCAAGTCGCTTGGAATGAAGTTCATACGCTTTCAGCGTTTTTTGATTTTATAAAAAATAAAAAACGATTTGAAGATTTGAATTTTGAGAATCAGTTCGACATTATTTATTTCGATGCATTTGCTCCTAATGCTCAACCTGAATTGTGGGAAGAAGTTATTTTACAAAAAATGTTTGATGCATTGAAAGTTAACGGAGTGCTTACCACTTACTGTGCTAAGGGAGTTGTAAAAAGAACTTTAAAAAAGGTTGGCTTTACAATTGAGGCGATTCCTGGACCTCCTGGAAAAAGGGAAATGACTAGAGCGATAAAGAAGATTTAAGTAATTATTTAAATGAGAGAAAAGAGACCATTTTTTTGAGAGAAAAGAGAAACCTTAAAGTGCTGATTTTTAAAATTTGCTTTTCTATATGCAAAATGTATATTTCTTAGCTCTCTGTTCCCTGTTCTCTATTCTCGCTTCAGAGTAACAAGTCTATTTATAAAAAATCTAAAAAGCCCTAACCTTATTAAAAGGTTAGGGCTTTTCAGTTATAGTAACAAAATAGAATTCAATCTATTTTATTTCAACTTCTTTTCTAAGTGTTTTAGTATAAGAACGAAGTTCTACTAAATAATCTCCTTTGCCTAATTCATCAAAATTTAATTCATAAATAGCATTTACAGGCAAATCCAAAACATCTTCCTTAAAAACAATTTCTCCACTTTTATTCTTAACGACTATATCGCTAAGATTAACATTAATTTTTTCAAAATCAATATAAAAAGTTCGGTTATCATCATCAGCATAAAAAGACCAATCAGTTCCTAAAGTCTCCACACTAAGACTTGCTACATCTGGAGCAGCAGCTCCTTTAGCAGTTGTTTGTGAAAATAAAGAAATGGAAGTAAAAAGTAGTGCAATAGTTAAAGTAAAAAATTTCATGGTTCTGTATTAATAAGTTATTTCATTTAAACAAATATAATCAAATCGTTGTATCTAAAAAAAAGGTGTATACTCAAATATAATTTCAGTAATTGCATTGTTATTAAATACATCTACTAAGGAAAACCTCAGCATCAATGTATTCAATTATAAATTCAACTAATAGCCAAATTTAGTTCTGCAAATATGTAAATGTTAAAGTTCTGTAAAAGGGTTCTGGTAGGAAGATTATGTCAATCATTTATCAAAACGCAAAATATAAAATTCTATTGCTAGGGAGAAAGAAATAAGCATCAAGTATTTTTTTGATACTTTTCTATTACATCTAAAATGTTGCCGTAAATTTTTCTAGGACTTGAAAAGAAATCTTTTAAGTCAACAAATACAGCTTCTTCTATGTCTTCTTCAGCTTGAGGAACTAACTCTGTATCAGTTGTTTTCATAGTGTACCAATAAGTAACTTTGAGTACTCTTCTTTCTTTTCTATCTGTATAAGTATGATAAGTAGTATGTATAAATTCCTCTAAATCAACACTTTGCAAACCTGTCTCCTCTTGTACTTCTCTAATGGCTGCCTCTTTCTTACCTTCTTTTTTTTCTATTTTCCCCTTCGGCAAATCCCAATGCCCCATTCTATAAATCATTAAAACTTCTTTTTTATCATTTTCAACAATTCCACCCGCAGCTTTTATAATTTTAAAAATTTCTTTAAAATCAGACCATAATTTTTCTACATCAGGAAAATGTAAAACTACTGCGTCAAACTCAGTATTCTTTTCTAATAAATCAATATAGTTATGAAGGAACTTTTTCTTCCCTACATATCTCATTTTAATGAAATTGTCGCCAACTAGTTCTAAAGATTTAAAATCTTTAGTCGAAGTGAAAAAAAGTGGAGTACCATTGATATAGATTTTGTACATTTGCATCCGTTTTATAAAACAAGTATTAACTCTAATTTTAGAATAAATACTTACTCTCAAAAAATTAAATTCAATCAGATGAGTGTTGCATCAGAAGTGGCAAAAAAACTCTTACAAATTAAGGCAATAAAACTTAATCCACAAAATCCTTTTACGTGGGCTTCGGGAATTAAATCTCCTATTTATTGTGATAACAGAATTATATTATCTCATCCTAGTGCAAGAGATTATGTTACTTATTGTTTAGAGAAAAAAGTATTGGGAATGAAATATGATGCTATCGCAGGAGTAGCAACTTCCGGTATTGCGTTCGGAGCATTATTAGCTCAGAAAACGGAGAAACCGATGTTATATGTTAGAAGCAAACCTAAAGCTCATGGTAGACAAAATATGATTGAAGGTGATTTGGATGGAATAGAGAATATTATCGTTATAGAAGATTTAATTAGTACTGGTGGTAGTGTATTAAAAGCTGTAGAAGCTATTAGAGAAGCTGGTTGTAACGTAGTTAATGTTCAAGCAATATTCACTTATGGATTTCCTCAAGCGCAGGAAGCTTTTGCTGGTGCTGATTGCACCTTCGAAACGCTAACCAATTATCCTGAACTTTTAGAAGAGGCATTACGAAGTGAATATATTTCTGAGAATGAATATCAATCATTGAATAAATGGAGTCAATCACCAACTGAATGGACGCCATAAGACAATTCAAGTTGAAACTTATATTAAATAACGGTGAAATAATAAATCTGAAAATCAATGATTTTTTTCCACCTTTATATGTTTAATAATTACCCTGTCCATCATCCTTGTAAGGACGATTAAATTTCATTAAAAGAAATAGAAAATTAAATGGAATCCTTTCACTTAGTTTTCTAAAGAACTAATTTTTACAATGCCAATTATAACTAAAAAATCAGAAGCGTTTTTAGAAAAATATTTAAATAACGCATCTCCAACAGGTCATGAGTCACCTGGTCAAAAACTATGGCTCGAATATATTAAACCTTATATCGACGAATGGAAAGTAGACAACTATGGAACTGCTTATGGTATCATTAATCCTGATAGTGAGTATAAAGTTGTCATAGAAGGTCATGCTGATGAGATTTCATGGTATGTGCATTTTATCTCTGATGATGGTTTCATAACTGTGATTAGAAATGGAGGTTCTGACCACTTGATAGCTCCTTCCAAGCGAGTAAATATCCATACTAAAAAAGGAATCGTCAAAGGAGTTTTTGGATGGCCTGCCATTCATACTCGTCGTGGAGATACTGCTAAATTGACGCCTACTTTAGAAAATATATTTGTTGATGTTGGAGCAAAAGACAAAGACGAAGTTTTGAAAATGGGAATTCATGTTGGCTCTGTTATCACATTTGATGATGAGATGATGGTTTTAAATAAAAACTATTATGTCGGTCGTGCCCTTGATAATCGAATGGGTGGATTTTGTGTTGCGGAAGTCGCTCGTCTTTTAAAACAAAATAAAAAGAAATTACCTTTCGGTCTTTATATTGTTAATTCCGTTCAAGAAGAAGTAGGTCTTAGAGGTGCTGAAATGATTACTCAAACTATCAAACCTGATGTTGCAATTATTACTGATGTAACTCATGATACGCACACACCTTTATTGAATAAGAAAAAATTAGGCGATGTAAAAGCAGGAAGAGGTCCTTCTGTTACTTACGCTCCTGCTGTGCATAACAAATTGCTCGATCTAATTATCGAGACTGCCGAGAAAAAGAAAATTCCAATTCAACGTGAAGCTTCTTCTAGAAGAACTGGTACAGATACTGATGCATTTGCGTATTCCAATGGAGGAGTTCCTGCTGCATTGATTTCTTTGCCTTTGAGATATATGCATACAACTGTTGAAATGGCTCATAAGGATGATGTTGAAAATGTGATTAAGTTGATTTATGAGACATTGCTAAAAATAAAAAAGAATCATAATTTTAAATATTTTTAGAAAAATGATTTCTTTGAAATAATAATATAACCTCTCCCGAATTTTGGAATTTTCTGAAATTCGGGTTTGTTTTTTTTATCGGTGAACGGCAGACGGTTGACGGGGAACGGCTTCTCGAATAGCCGTTCCCTGTCTGCCGTCAACCGTTCGTTCACCACAATCATCAAAAACTTGTTATTAAAAAAACTAATCGATTTAATTTTTTACAGCAACCTTTGGATTGCATTATGCGCTGCTGCCATTTGTCTGCAAACTCAATTTATTTTAACTCAAAAAATAGAATTGACTTGGTTGTTAGGTTTAGTTTTTTTTGCCACTCTTTTCGTTTACGCTTTACATCGCATTATTGGAATTTCAAAAGTGCATGAGTTTTTGGAATTAGAGCGATATGCAGTTATCGAAAAATTTAAACATCATATTTCTTTCTACGCACTTATAGCTGGGATAGGTGGAGCAATTTGTTTTTGGAACATTTCAACAGCCATCAAGTTGAGTTTGATTATTCCTGGAATCATTTCATTGGGTTATGTTTTACCATTTATGAAAGGAAAAAAAAGACTTCGAGATTTTAATCATATTAAAATATTTCTCATTGCAATTGTATGGGCTTGGGTTTCTGTTTTTTTACCTGCAATGGAAAATATAGAATTGATGAATTATTCGATTTGGCTCATGGTGGTGGAGCGAGCGTTATTTATTTTTGCGATTACTTTGCCATTTGATATTAGAGATTTAAAAGTAGATACTCATAGTTCTGTAAGAACTATTCCTGCAGTTATTGGATTGAAAAAAACGAAACTTCTAGGTACGGGAATTCTAGCAACAGCATTTTTAATTAGCGTAACACTTTGGTTTTCAGGATTTTATACAACTGGAACTGTTGTAGCTTTATTTATATCTTATGCTTCGACTTGGTATTTTCTAGGCTTGTCAGATAAAATTTCGCATGATTATTTTTTTACTGGACTGATGGATGGAACAATGATTTTACAATTTCTTTTAATTTATGTTTTAAGTAGTTAGACAAACGAAACCGAGTATTTATAAGATAAGATTTTTTTGATAGTTTTCTTTAAAAAATCATTGCATACCCTGCGGTATGGTATTATTTTTTAAAGGAAAACCTGCCTGCCGGCAGGCAGGTAG
>JALZVK010000250.1 GCA_023301005.1 Saprospiraceae bacterium
AAAGGATTTTAGAAAGGATTTGAATAAGGGAACGCTGCGCTAAGGGAAGACGGATTTGAGAAGTATGAAGTATGACGAGTTTTCTTTTTTTACGATTTGTCAGAACATTCGAATTTTGAAGTGTTGTCGAATATTCTTTTTCTTTCGACTTAATAGGAAACCCAAATCTTCTTTACGAAGATTTGGGTTTCTTATTTATAAAAAAAAACAATACACTTACGTAGTAAGTAAAAATCAAATTGTAAAGTAAAACAAGTTAATTCGTCATACTTTAAAATTCGAATGTTCGAATGTTCGAATGCTCCCTTGTTCTGAAAAATCGTAAAAAAAGCATGCTCGTCAAACTTCAAACTTCTCAAATCCGTCTTCCCTTAGCGCAGCGTTCCCTTATTCAAATCCCTTTTCCCAAAATCACATATTATACGATCCACCATTAATATCAAGCGTAGCACCTGTAATAAATCCATCATATTCCGACGCCAAATACAAAACCGCTCGAGCAACATCATCAGCATTACCTGCACGTTGGATAGGAATACCTGCAACAGTTTTAGCAGCGGATTCTTTAGTTGTATGAGTATTATGAAAAGCAGTACCGAGGATAAGACCTGGCGCAACAGCGTTGACTCTAGTTCCATGAGGACCTAATTCTGCGGAGAGTGCTCTCGTCAAAGTTAGGATAGCACCTTTGCTCGTAGAGTAAGCAAGCGAACCTGCATGCCCACCTTTACGACCAGCGAGTGAAGCTAAATTAACAATACTACTATTTTCATTTTTTGTTAAATAAGGAGATGCCGCTCTCGTCACAAACATCATGGAAGTAAGATTGATGTCCATCACCTTATGCCAAAACTCTGTCTCAATTTCGTGGAGTCTTTTACGAGCTACAAGTGAACCTGCGTTGTTGATCAATATATCCAATCCGCCTAACGCTTCTATTGTTTTTTCAATCATTGTGTTAGCATCGGTTTCTTTAGTTAAGTCACCTTTTATAGCGACTGCTTTTAGACCTTTGCTAGTTGCGTGTGCTGTTAATTGATTCGCAGTATCAGCACTTGAAAAATAGTGGATAGCAACATTGGCTCCGTTATCAATAAAGTGTCTAGTGATTGATTCGCCAATTCCTTGTGCGCCTGCGGTGATGAGGACGTTTTTTCCTTTTAATTTATTTGACATGTTATTTTCCTTTTTTTATGTGTTTGTTTTAGATTTATATAAACCGTAAATACATTGTTATAAATTTGTTTTTCAAATTTGTGCAAAGATAAAAAAAGAATAATAGGTGCAAATTAAAAAATGATTTCTATAAGTTATGCGCTGCGTTTTTCGCAATAAAAGCTAATACATTTTAGTCATTAATCAGCGACAATCATTCTACTTATTTTCTCTTCAGATTCCCTAATCGTATTTACAATTTTTCCAAAATCAGGATGTGCTAAATTACAATAAGTTACTATTCCAATATTACTTTTTGGATTAAAATAAAGAATTGAAAATACACCAATACTTCCACCTTTATGAAGTATGAGACCTGGTTTTGAAATTGCCCAAAAGACACCCACATCATAATCATCATTCAAAGCACTTTCATTATTGTCTTCAAATTTACTTCTACTCAATTGTGGAGTAAGCAAAGTCTGATATGATTTCGCATTTAAAATTTTACCTTTTCCATTAAAGCCATTCATCATTTCAACTAAATTGACTAATTTTGGTTAGCTTAATTTCGAGCGAATCAATTTCTTTTTGTAGGTGATTGGATAATTTTGAATGATTGGATTTTGAATCAAAATCGCAGGAAAAAATCATAACAACAATAGAAGTCATAAGTAATACAACTTGGAAGTTTTTCATCTTTTATATTTTTATGTATTGTTGCTGAGGGTATGTATTACAGGATGTAAGTTAATAATAATTTTGGATATGTAGTTGAGTTGTGGTTGTTTTAGAAAGAATTGTAACAATGTATTTACAAAAGTAGGAAAGAGAGTTTTTTGTATTGGTATTGGAGAGGTGTGTTTTGATTATAGTTTACTTTGGGTGGAGTTGTTTATTCGATTCGTCACCGTTTTTATTTTTTATAATTTCTTAGTGCTATTTCCATAGACCACCAATATTTCTTTTTTGTAAGCCAAGTCCAATTTAAATAATCGAATTGACTAAGATTTATCCATTCCCATACAACTGAATTTGAAGATAGCATAGTGAACCTTATTTTTTTTCGTATTTGTTCAACCTCTTCTTTAGGAACTCCATTTTTTATTAAATTTTTGAGATTTCTATTGGTGTATTCATCATCAAACTCTGTATCTAAAAATGGTTCATTTATTGCCGACCAAATATCGAATCTATTTTCTATTGGTATCTGATTTGTCCTTCCAAATTCTTCAAGCTTATCTTTCAATTTGTAAGGAATAAAAATTACTTCATTTTCATTAAGAACAAATGATGGTGGTGATGTATTTAAATTTATTTCATTAATATTTTCAACTTTAAGAATCTTATTTAATCTGACATTACTATACTTGTAATAATATCCTTTTGGAAAAATTATTTGATTATTTTCGAATTCTACTTTCAAATCCTCTTTTGATGGCGGTTTAGGTTTTTTACTATATCTATAAAACCAAACTGAATAGATTGTCAAAGCAAATAAAGCCAAACAGAGAATAAAAAGAACCCAGCTAAATATCGCTTTTGGATTATTAATTAAATTTTTTCCCAAAAAAAATGTCCCCATTCCAAAAAACAAAATTGGCAAAATTAATTCTTTATGGAAGTAGATTTTTTTCATTTTTTTAATGGTGTCGAATGGTATTGCATAAAT
>JALZVK010000251.1 GCA_023301005.1 Saprospiraceae bacterium
AATTTTAATCACTTATAATTTTAATCACTTATAATTTTAATCACAATAATGAGTAAATACCTTTCTCTCGCAATAATTAGCTTTTTACTGCTGGCCTGTGGCAAAAAATCGTTTAAGCCAATTTATAATGCTAAGCCTATTATTTCAAATCTACCGGATTATGATTTCATTGATGAAAGAAATGTGCCGCAAGATGAATCGTTTACGTTGAGATTTGCCCTGAGTACGAATTCCACACCAAACGAAGAAGAATATTTTAACAATCCAGGCGCTATATCATCAGATGGTAAAGCACCTACTGTAATTATTGCACCTCCCAAAGAGATAGAAATATTGGGCGAAAAGGTTAAAGAGTTTGATGGTGCGCATTTACAATTTGATAAAGTATTTAAAACAGATGGGTATTTCAATGAGGCTGAACAGGCTATTGAAAAAGCTTTGCTAAAAATTGGTTTCAATGTACTTGATCGATCTAAGTTTGAGGCTAAGTTAAGAGATTTGAGAGATAGAGCAAATGAAAGACCATACTGGTATAATACATGGACTGAAAAATTGCTAGAAAATGGAGAATATGATGTTGTTAAAGATGAATATAAGAAACAACTTAAAGAAGGCGTTATTACCACTCCTCAGTATATGGAAATAATCAACGAAGTCGATAAACGAAGCCAAAGAGGACTGCCAGGTAAAAAACGGGAAGAGGACGAAATGAATGATATTGCAGAAGTAATAAGAGCGGCTCAAACGGGTGCTGATCAAGCTGAGTATTTATTACAAATAAATGAAGTTACAGTGTCAGATGCTGGAGATAGAACGCTAAAAATAAATGAGTTAGAAGACGTACAAGATTTCATTGATGAACATCATGGTTTGAAGTTTGGTAGACTACCCAAAAGTCTTCCTGCTTCTATTCCCTCTAAATGGTTGAGAGCAACATTTAATGCTAAGTTGATTGAAGTAAAATCTGGAAGTATAGTCTGGATTGGCTCCCATGAAATTGAGTCTTCTTCTGCTGAGGAAATTGAAATTAGCTTTGATGTTGACAAGAATATTAGTAATGAAGATGATGTTAATGGTAGTATACAACAATATAACAAAAGAATAAAAAAGGAGAACGAGGAACTTTTAAAATTAAATGTTGAGCTTTCTTCTTTATATGAAGAGGCTATGGTAGAAAAGAAGCTAGATAATTCTGCTTCGCTTGTCAGTTATACAAGCACTCTCAAAAGTAAAATTACAGGAAAAGAATCTGCGTATAACGATAAATTGAATTCAATGAGAGAGTTGTTGAATAATTCGCCATTAAAGTCTTCTAAGAATTGGGAGTACTCCTATGATGTGGGGAGCCCAATAGTTAATCCTGATTTATTAGCTATCGGACAAAATGGGGGTGAAGGAGAACAAAGGTTTAAACAACACAGAAAGAAGTTGATAAATAAGATTACACAGGAGTTGATTGGCACAATTATGATAAACGAATAAATTCACCTCCTCCTAGTAATGAAAAAACTAAAGACAAGTCAAGATTTACTACAATTTAAGTCCAAGTATGAAAAGTTATCTGGTTTGAATTTGCCTATGAACTATCTGAAAAATGCTGATGTATATGCGTTTAAAAAAACAGGAAAAATAATTGGCGGATTTATTCTTAATTCTAGACAACCTTATCGTACAATCGATATTTTTATATCGGAATCTAGATTAGACTCTATTGCTAAAATTTTTGAAGCCTCAAAATATTGCGAGGTGTGTTGCTTTTGGATTGAAAGAACTTTTAGAAAGAAATCATTTTATAATGCTAAATTCTGGTTGCAAATGGCATATAAAATTCAGACCCAGCATAAAGATGTGATATTATTTGGAACAAATTCAAGAGGGCTCGCTAAAATGTATGGATTCCCTTCAGTATCACTTCTTTTTCACAAGGATAAAATTAAAGGACGAGATACATTTGTGTTTATTGCAAGAAGAAAAGATTTTATTTCGGGAATTTTAGAAATTGTGTATTCAAAAATTTTTCACAAAAAAATAAATCATAATAATCAACCTAAAAATAACCTAAAAAAAGCTATATTCTATGAGTTATCAAAGTGATTTTTGGAACAAATACTTTCTGTATTACGATATACTTTTGAAGGTGATACCTTACCAGGAGCTTTTTAGTAAAATAGTTATAGCTTTAAATTTAAAAAAAGGATTAAAACTTTTAGATGTTGGTGCTGGTACTGGCAATTTACAACATTTTATAAATGAAAATTTAGACACAATAAGCCTTGACTATTCTGATGAAGCTCTAAATAGGCTGAAATCTAAATACCCGAATGCCGATGTTATTAAACATAACATATTTGAAAAATTCCCTTACCCTGAAAATCATTTTGATAGAATAGTAGCTAATAACGTATTATATACTTTGAGGAAAGAGGAATGGAAAACAGTTCTCTTAGAATTAAATCGAATTTCTAAACCGGGAAGTATAATTGTAATTTCTAATCTTAATGAAAATTTTAAAGCAATCAACATCTACAAAGATCATATTAAAAAGAGCTTGCGTATAAAAGGAGTATTTAAAACCATTTGGGAGTTAAGTACACTGATTTATCCAACTATTCAAATGATAAACTACAACAGAGTAATTAATAGTCAAAATGAAAAGAAAGTATATTCTTTTCTGAAGCCTGAAGAGCAAAAAAGAATATTCCAAGAATTAAATTTTCAAAGTTTAAAAGAAACGGATATAGTTTATTCGGATCAAGCATATCTTAATGTATTTAAGAATATTAAATCTAGTTAAATTTATAATCCTTCTGAATTGATTTACGGACAAGCGCTGTGCAAGGGTGAGGCGATAGCCGAAGTGCGCAGCACCGAGCAGACCTGCGAGTCCTGAAACATAGCGACCCGACCTTTTCGTCGGGATGGCTTATAAATAACAAACAAAAAAGCCCCACAAACAAAGTTTGCAGGGCTAGTATCATTTACATTTTAGATTGTCAGTTATATTTTGATAGAGACTTCAAATCTCGGCGTTAAA
>JALZVK010000252.1 GCA_023301005.1 Saprospiraceae bacterium
CCTTTTTCCCTTATTCAAAAAACCTACCGTCCTCTCTCATAAAAATCCACAATCCGATCATCAGTAATAACATCCTTTGGAGTAATTTTAGTTTTTAAAATAATACCATTCAAAGTTCTACATCGGCTGAGTGCTACATAAGTTTGTCCACTTTCAAAGGCACCTCTTCCCATATCGATAATCACTTTGTCAAAAGTCTTACCTTGACTTTTATGAATAGTAACTGCCCAGGCCAATCGAATTGGATATTGCTTAAAACTTCCTAAGACATCCGTTTCAATTTCATTTTTATCATTAACGGAATATTTTAAAATCTCCCAATCTAATTGTACGACATTGATGATTTTCTGAATTCCATTTTCATCTTCGATAGCGACTTTGATTTCGTCAGGTTCGAGGGCGACTATTTTTCCAATCGATCCATTTACGAATTTCCGATCAGGATCATTTTTTACAAACATCACCTGAGCATCCATTTTTAAATTTAGAATAGCATCCGTAGGGAACTTTCTTTTATCAAACATGCCATGGACTTTAGCCATATATGATCGTTCCTCGGTATTCAATTTTTTTAATTCACGAGTGTTGATCGCATCAACAGTAGCATTACGTGGGGATAATGTTATATAAAAATCCTCAACTTCAAAATCAGGAAAATGTCTTTCATTCAAATCTTCCAAATCATCATAGTCCGCATGATTCAATCGAATCGAATCCAAGAGTCTGATAAAGTGTCGAGAGTCTTGTCGATAAGTTTGATACAATTCCAACATCTCCATTTCGAAATCATGCTCAAATACTTTTGCAGAGAAAAAATAAGCACTATCATAAAAAGTTTTAAACAACTGACGTTCCGCATCAGAACTCACCACAGGAGGCAATTGAAATAAATCGCCAAAGAAAATCATTTGAACTCCACCGAAAGGAAGTCCAGGGCGAGTTCCATTGAGTCGCATAAAGGCATCAATATTATCCAACATATCGGCACGTACCATCGAAATTTCATCAATGATTATCGTTTCTATTTTTTCATAGAGCTTTCTATTTCTAACTCTCTTTACTTCACTACGACTAATTGGTTTGGCAGGAAATCTAAAAAAAGAATGAATCGTCATCCCTTGAACATTCAATGCTGCGATGCCAGTTGGAGCTAAAACAATCGACTTTTTACGCGTCGTATTTCGAAACAATTGTAATAAAGTACTTTTACCTGTACCCGCACGACCAGTTACAAAAACATTGTTATTTGTTTTTTCTAAAACATCAAGGGCAGCCTTGAAATCTTTGCTAAGTACTAAAGGATTGAGATTCTTATTCATATCGAGCAAAAGTAGTAAATTAAACGGGTTTATTTAAAGGGAAATAAAGAGACAATTCATTTAAAATTAACTTTTAGAATGATAATTTTATAGCATTTTATTTTAATTTTGCACTAATATTAAATAATTTTGGAAACTGTTTTTTTGACCAAATTTTTATTAACTCAATTATACCACCTTTATGAAAAAAATTATACTTCTAATCGTTTTTACATTTACAACACTTGCACTTTTCGCTCAAAGCGATTTGTTTATTTCTGAATATGTAGAAGGTTATGGAAATAACCGAGCAATTGAACTTTACAATCCAACTAGCGCAGCTATTGATCTATCTCAATACTCTGTTGGACGATTTCCTAATGGAGGGACTTCTTATGAAGGTATTGATCTTCCAGCTGATATGATTGGATCTTTTGAAACTTACGTAATCGTTTTGGATAAAAGAGATTCTACTGGAAGTGGATTTGAAACACCAGTTTGGAATGGATACCAACTTTACGATTATTGTACTGATTTTTTGACAGGTGACACGATTCTTAGTTTGGATGGTGATACTATCTTCTGTGTACAATTTAATTCAGATGGATTACACTTATATGGAACTGAGTATAGAGACTTTTTGGATTTAGAAGGAAAAGCAAATACTTTTCAATGTCCAGTATATAATGTAAATAACGCATTGTACTTTAATGGTAATGATGCTGTTGCACTTGTAAAAGGTTCAACTATCAATGGTGATGGTTCAAATATTATTGATGTAGTAGGAGTAATCGGAGATCCTGATATGGCAAATAATGACGCTTGGGTTAATGCTTCAGGTGGTTGGTTGACTAGAGACAAAACATTAGTAAGAAATCCTAATGTGACTTCAGGGACAGGTCCAATTGCTCATGCATTACAAGATACTTTTGCTTATGCTGAATATACAGTTTATAATCGAAACAGCTTTGGAGGATTAGGTAATCACGAATGTGATTGTGAGTTGAGTTCTACAAATGAATTAGTTAACGAATCTTTTTCTTTATATCCTAATCCAGTATCTAATGAAATGATTGTAGAAGCTCAAAATGATATTGAAAGAGTTGAGATTTATAATATGTTAGGAGAGCGAGTACTTTCATTAAATTGTGGAGTTCATGCTTCTACTAAAGTTGATTTATCAGTTGGTAAATTAGAAACTGGCATATATGTAATTAGTTTGTTTTTTGAAAATGATAAACAAGCAGTACAAAAATTTGTCAAAGAATAAATCTAATATTGAATTATAAATTATGTTCCGTTTAGTAAATGGAACATAATCTTTTTTTTATAAAATCAAAAACTAAAAAATGTTTACATTTTTTAGTTTTTGATTTTTATCTAATCCCCACTTCATAATGAGAAAAAATTACATTTTTGTTTTTCTTTTCCAATTCCTATCTATTTCTCTTTTTTCACAAAGTACTTTATCGGGTATCATTACAGATGCTGAAAATGGTGATGAGTTAATAGGTGTAAATATCCTTTATAGCGACCGAGGTACTACTTCCGAATACGATGGAAGTTATACATTACAAATGGAAGCTGGTGAGTACGATGTTACATTTTCCTATGTAGGTTATGAAACTACTGTCAGAAAAGTTGTGATAGGAGATACGCCTGTTACTTTAGATCTAAAAATGTCAAGCGGACAAATATTAACTGAAGTACAAGTCGTCGCAGACATTGCCATAGATAGAAAAACACCTGTTGCTTTTTCAAATATTCCAACATTAAAATTAGAAGAGGAACTTGCTGCGCAAGATATTCCTATGATTTTAAATTCAACTCCAGGAGCGTATGCGACTGCATCAGGTGGAGGAGATGGTGATGCAAGAATTACTATTAGAGGATTTAATCAAAGAAATGTAGCTGTAATGTTAGATGGTATCCCTGTTAATGATATGGAGAATGGTTGGGTCTTTTGGTCCAATTGGTTTGGGTTGGATTTGGTAACTAAAAATATGCAAGTACAAAGAGGACTTGGTGCATCTAAGTTAGCGATTCCATCAGTAGGAGGTACCATTAATATTTTGACAAAAGGAATAGATGCAAAAAGAGGAGGAAGCTTAAAACAAGAATTTGGAAATGATGGATATTTACGAACAACTTTTGGATTGACTTCTGGTCGAATGAAAAATGGTTGGGGAGTTTCTCTTGCAGGATCTTATAAACAAGGAGATGGTTGGGTAGATGGTGCATTTACAAAAGGATACTTTTATTATCTCAGATTGGATAAACAAGTAGGTAAACACTTATTTAGTTTTAGTGGATTTGGTGCGCCTCAGGAGCATGGACAACGACCTTTTACTAGAGCAATCGCAACATATAGTGCAGATAAAGCTAGAGAATTAGATATACCTGAAGAAAATATTGAAGCATTACAATGGTTGGAAGATAAAGGATTAAGGTTTAATGAATTTGTAGGTATTAGAAATGGAGAATTTGTAAATACACGTCAAAATTATTATCACAAACCTCAAATTAGTTTACGACATTCAATTCAAGCGAATGAGAAATTATTTCTTTCTAATGTTGCTTATGTCTCCATAGGTAATGGAGGAGGTGTAAGATTATTAGGACCTGATCCTATAATTAGAGAAGGAGAAAATGCTGGTAGAATAGATTTAGATTCTGTTTATAATATTAATAGTTCTACAACTTTATTTAAACCAGACACTCGTTCAGAAGGTATCTTTCGTGCAAGTGTCAATAATCACTTTTGGGTAGGTTTATTATCTACCATGAAATATGATATTAATAATTATCTAACATTTTCTGGAGGTTTAGATTTAAGACAATATGAAGGGAGACATCGAAGAGAAGTTAGAGATCTTTTAGGAGGTTCTTATTATCTTGATTTTGCGAATCGTAGAAATGATCCACTTACACAATTACAAGTAGGTGATGCAATAGATTATGATAATGTAGGAAGAGTAAAATGGGGAGGTTTGTTTGGATTATTGGAATATGAAAAAAGTAAGTTAAGTGTTTTTTCAAATCTATCATTTTCATACGTAGGTTATAGTATGGAGGATTTTTTGAAATCCAAAATTATTACTTTGGATGGACAGGAGCAATTCATTTCCTATAATACCGCTGGAGAAGGAGAAGTTCCAAATGGAGTTGTAGTAAATGACGGAACAGTTTATACCGTTGATAATCCTTCTCCAAATACAGTTGCTTATGCCAATGATAATGGGTTAATTATTGATTCTGAATCGGCTCAAAATCAATCTATTGATTGGACATGGTATCCAGGTTTTACTTTTAAAACTGGAGCAGCATATAACTTCAGAGATGATATGAGTTTATTTGTAAATGCAGGATACCTTTCAAAGGCGCAAAGATTCATCAATGTAGTAAGAGATAATCGAAATGCTGAAGATGCTTCCCCTAAGTTATTTGATAATATAGAAAATGAAAAAGTATGGGCTTTCGAATTAGGGTATAAATATAAAAGCAAAATCTTTTCAACAAACATTAATGGATACTATACCTATTGGAATAACAAACCTCTAGATAGTGCAATTTTTGATACAGATCCTGATGATCCTGATGAAGCAATTCCTGTTAATGTAAATGGAATTGCTGCTCGTCACATGGGAGTGGAAATGGATTTTGCATTAAAGTTTAATCGAAAATTAACTTTCGAAGGATTAGCCTCAGTTGGAGATTGGATATGGGATAGTAATGCAACATGGGTAAGTGATATTTCAGGTCAAGAAAGAGCTTTTTTTCCTAAAGGAGTTCATGTAGGAGATGCTGCTCAATTACAATTCGGAGGTATGTTAAGATTTGAACCGATTAAAGGATTATATCTAAAATTAAAAGGAACTTATTTTGGAAACAATTATGCTAATTTTAATCCTGAGTCTTTGGAAGATCCTGAAGATGAAGGAACAGAATCTTGGAAGTTACCAAGCTATTACATAGTTGACTTTCACTCAGGATATAGATTTAAAATAGGTAAACAAAGATTAGCAATTCGATTTAATATTTTGAATCTTTTAGATACAGCTTATATATCAGACGCTAATAATAATGATGGATTTGGTAGTGTACCATTCCAAACTAATGCATTTGATGCTAAGTCTGCATCTGTTCACTTCGGACAAGGTAGAAGATGGAGTACTGCTGTTACTTTTTCTTTTTAAATAAAATATAAAAGCGATGATTATGCTATAGCATAAT
>JALZVK010000253.1 GCA_023301005.1 Saprospiraceae bacterium
AACTTTTTTCATCAAGGAAAAAAGTTGAGACAGAGGGCTTTAAATATTTGCGTAACATGAGTTACTAATTAACAAGCACAAATCTAACCACCTCCCTAAAATCCCCATTCTTCAAAGTAAGCACATAAGTATTACTAGGCAAATCAGAAAAATCAAGAAACTTTTTTTCATACTCTACAAATGATAAATTGCTTTTAGCGTAAACTGTTTGACCTATCATATTAGTTACCACAATATCAACTTCTAGTGCTTCCAACGAATTATTATAGAGAAAGAAATTTCCATTATTTGGATTGGGAGCAATTAAAAATTTATTATCTGAATTTATTATTTCATCTTCTACACAACATGGATTCGATAGCGTAATGTCAAAAAAATCAGCTAAGTTTTTTTCTACCACACAAGTTCTATTTTCAATAAAAAATACGATACGATCATCAATAGCTTTTCTCCATGCTGCGTTACCATCACCTTCAGTAATTCCCCATCGAGCAAAGTAAGATGGAATTTCAGATTCATAAATAGGAAGCAATTGAATTAATTTTTGCTTCAAAGTATCGACATGAAATTCATTACATAATAACGTGGTGTATCTATCAATAAACTGATCTGTAAATTCTTGATTTCTGATAAGATTTCTAAACATAAATGTTGAAGTAGGAGAGTTGGGATGAATGATCGAAGGATCGTTCGTATTCATATGTTCAAACATATTATATTCAAAATCCGAATAACCACCGTCCACATCATATAGTATCCATCGCCATTTTCCATTAGGTAATGGTCTCCACATATCAATATTATTGGCAGGCCAATCTGTATTTTGAAGAAACATTTGGAGGATATGATAATCTATAAAATTTTTAATATCTATAAATGTTTTAACGGAATCGTAATTATTTTGAATGGCTAAATCATTTGCTTCAATAAAATTTACTAAACCAAAATAGGCTGAATTATTAAATCCTCTTATCTCAACAGAATCTTCATCTAAGTCATTACTGTACGCAATATATCTTTCATCAATTCTATCTCGTATGGTCAAAATCCCCCAATACTCTCCATTAACAAAAGCGACGACTGGTCGGTAATCTTGAAAATTTAAACCTAAACCTCTTCCTATCTCATGTGCGAAAACATCATTTAATAAAGTGGGTAACCATGTTCCCATCGACGTTCTTAATATAAATCTTTTGTACTGTTCATGATCTCGATTTGGCATCAATGGATAATCAAAATATTTTTTGCCGTACTCGCTTCGTGCATAAAACTTTAAAGATTTTTGCGCAACGTTTCTAGATTTGCCTCCATGAATTTGCATTCCTGCATTTTGCGAAAATCCAAGTTGTCCATCTTTTTCATAGTATTCAATGTGAACTGGTTTTTCCCATAAATCACCTCGCTCAAAATAATTTCCAGTCCATCTAGGATCTAAAGAATCATAATGTACTCCAGGAATAAATATCCCAGAATCATGATCAAAAAGATTTTTATTTTCTGTAACTAGAGAAACCACAGGCATGTCATATTTTTCAAAAACAGTACTGTCGACGATATAAGTATGAGTATATATTTCACTTGTACGTACTCCATTATTATAGGTAGCATATCGAATTATATTCGCTTTATCTATAATGTGATTTGGAGCTTCCCATGCTTTAAAACTTATCAAAGATTGGTCAGGAGAGGTAGGAATATTTGAGATGATATTAGGTGAGGAATATTTATAATCAATAATTAATGAATCAGTAAAAATATTAGAACTGGCAGTTGGTACACTTCCATCTGATGTGTAATAAATGGTATCATTATTTACTGAATTGATTTTTTGAAAAAAGGGAGTTGTAAAAAATCCTGGATTAAATGTAAAGGTCAGTTTGTTATTTAAATCATTAGAACTATTTGGTGTGGTAAAAATTAATGATAAAAAATTATCCGAACCATCGGGAGATCTTCCATAAGATTGATTTTCTAAAAGTTCAATCGGTTCAATTTGATCAAGGACTTGACCTAGATTATTGGAAAGAAAAAGTTGTTCGCCACTAGATGATATTTTAAAATTGGTATGTAACTCATTCGTATTTAAAATATTTTTCCCAGATGCAAATATGAGGAGAAAATTGCCTGGGGCAATTTCGATATTGGGAAATTTCCATTTATTAAGTTCGTCATTTTTATCAGATAAACTATAATCTAAAAGATTGACAGTAGTATTTCCATTATTGTATAATTCAATCCAATCACTAAATTCTCCATCTTGGTCAGCAATCGTAGCGGTATTGTCAGACATGAACTCATTAATGACCAATTGACTATATCCGTGCAATGAGCTTAACAAAATCAGAAGTGTCGGAAGGAGAATTTTGAGGGAAGTTTGAATCATAAATTTATGTTTAGTTTATAATTCAAAGATAAATACAAAAGGTCAAAAAAATATAACTATTTATCGTTACTTAGGAATCGCCGACTTTAGGTTGGCTAGTTACTGAAATAAAAAAGGCGAAGTATTGTATACTTCGCCTTTAATTAACCCGACTGTTATTTGATGAATTTTATATCTTATGTTGATTTGCAAAAGGAAAAATTAATTTGAACTACCATTTAAATTAAACCATTTAACCAAAAGCTTTAAAGCAAATCTAAAGAACAAGAACTCGTGTATCATTCAACAGTACTTTAAAGGTAGTGTATATTTTACACAAAGTAGAATTAGGTTACTTATTTTTATTTGTAGAAAAATATTCACAAAAGCTATATTGTTTTTATTTGTTAAAATGTTATTTGTAAATCATTGATTTACAATGTTTTGTATTTAAAATTTAAATAAATAAAAAAATATAATCAATTCCTTGATTATCTTTTTTTACATAATTTTTTAAATTAGTTAGTGTGAAAACGACACGTATTTTGTTTTTATAAATTATAAATCCTTTTTCATCATTAATTGATAAGTAGCAAATAGAAAAAGTCCAGTATAAATAATAGTCGTAATTGTTGCTTCTGTTGGAGTCAAAAATGGTTTGAAATCCATATTACGAATCATATCATTGGCAATATCTGGAAATGGAACTGGTGTTAAATCTTCCATCGCATTGATAGGATAAAATAAACAACTCCGATGCTCGGTATAATATAAATGCAATCCTCTAAATATATTTTCGATAAAAACTCCAAATGCTAAAAAGATAAAAATTGCAAATCCTGTACGCCGAACTAATGTCCCAAACAAAAGTCCTAAAGACATATATCCAAAACTCATCAAAAAGTATCGAGGTACATAACTTAAGTTTTGAGTGAAGACATCAAAGTAAAATGGATCAGCATGAATGATTCCAATTAACAATGTAATTAAAAAATAAAAAGCTGTTGCGACCAAACTTACTGCCGCAATAAAAACTACTTTAGCTTGTAGAAATTCTTTACGTGTAAGTCCTGTTATAATATTTTGACGAAGTGTTTTATTTCCAAATTCACTTGTCATCGAAAGTACTCCCATAAATCCTAAAAAGAAAAATCCTAACCAGTTACCGACATAACCTAAGAATCTCCAAACATTAGGAAAGGTATAAAATCCTTGTGCGCCAACTGCATCAATCACTTCCTTAGGGAATCCTTTGGTCACTAACAAAGATGCAGGTAAAAGTAGGATATACAATATTGCCATTACTCGGAATGGATTGTAATCACGTACTTTTTTTATTTCTAATTTTAATAAATGTAACATATAAGTTTGTTTAGGAATTGATAATTGAAAAAGAAAAATTGAAAATTATTTTTCGACATTGACAATGATCAATTATCATTTGGCTTTGTTAGTTATTTCTAAAAATTCAGATTCAAGACTCTTCGATTTGGCAACAAGATGCGTTAATGTAATTCCATTGTTATGAGCCATCTGATTAATTTCAGCAGTAGAAAAATCTTCATCGACCATCAAGAAAAGTTTACCATCTTTTTCAGTTAATTTACTGATTCGAGAATCATTAGCTAACATGGTTTTTAAACTATCGAGATGAGTCGCTGCAATTTCTACTTGAATATCATCACTAATTATAGAACCAACTGTACCCGAAGCGAGTAAGTTTCCATTTTTAATAATCGAGACATGCGTACAAACTTTCTCCACCTCATCCAATATATGACTTGCCATGATAATCGTCTTACCTTGATTAGCAATATCAATAATTGTTTTTCTAACTTCAGCGATACCTTGCGGGTCAAGTCCATTGGTAGGTTCATCAAAAATCAAAACATCTGGATTTCCAATCATCGCACCTGCAATTCCTAATCTTTGTTTCATACCTAAAGAATAAGAACTAAAAGGAGATTTTTTTCGATGTGCTAAGTTGACGATTTCGAGTAACTCATCAATACGTGGGTTGTTTACTTTTTTGATATGAGCGACTAATTCTAGATTATCGACCGCATGTTTGTAAGGATAAAAATTAGGCGTCTCTAATAATGCGCCTAAATGTTTTCGAGCATTGTCTCCATGAAAACCATCAAACCAAGTATAACTTCCACTATCTTTTTTGATGATGTCAAGTACCATTCCGAGGAAGGTTGTTTTACCACTTCCGTTGGGTCCGAGGATTCCGAGGATTTGTCCACGTTCAACTTTGAGTGATAGATTTTTTACTGCTTTGATAAAGCCGTAATTTTTGGAGAGATTTTTAGTTTCTAGTACAGTCATATATTTTTGATTTTGGTTGTTAAGTACTTAGACATAAGTAATCAAGTATTTATGACGGTCTATTTTTCGTTTACTCTTCGTTATAAAAATACTCACTACCCGTTGGGGTAGCTCCGTTTTTTGTGCCTCGATTAAACAAAAAAATAACCTCGGTCAAAATACCTGATTACTTATGTCCAAGTA
>JALZVK010000254.1 GCA_023301005.1 Saprospiraceae bacterium
TAAAAGAAATAACGGCGGAGCTGATATTGAATTGGCTGGATTTCCATATCATTCTATGGATTTGTATTTGCCTCGATTAGTCAAGGCAGGTTATCGAGTGGCGATATGTGAGCAATTAGAAAAACCTAGCAAAGAGAAAAAAATAGTCAAACGTGGTGTTACCGAAGTCGTCACACCAGGAGTTGCTATCAATGATAAACTCCTTGATCATAAAACCAATAATTTTTTAGCATCTATTCATTTTGGAAAAAAGAAAGAATTGGGTGTTTCCTTTTTAGATATTTCTACGGGCGAATTTTTAGTCGCTGAAGGCAGCCATGCTTATGTAGATAAATTGTTACAAAGTTTCCAACCTTCCGAAATCATTTTTTCAAAAACAAAAAAAGAGTTGTTTGAAAAACAATTTGGAGATAAGTTTTATGCTTATCCGTTGGAGGATTGGGTGTATGCGATTGATTATGCGAATGAGAAATTATTGGAGCAATTTGAGGTAGGAACTTTAAAAGGTTTTGGAGTAGATGAAATGGAATTAGCGCAAGTAGCGGCGGGTGCATCTCTACATTATTTAGCGACGACTCAAAATACAAATCTAAAACATATCAATTCTCTAAGTCGAATTCAGGCAGACAAATATGTTTGGTTGGATCGATTTACAGTACGGAATTTAGAGTTAGCATTTAGCAATCATCCGAGTGGAATTCCTTTGATAAATATTTTGGATAAAACGGTTTCTCCGATGGGAGCGAGGTTGCTCAAAAAATGGGTTGTCCTTCCTTTGAAAAAGCAAACTGCCATCGAAGCTCGATTAGATATGGTAGATTGGTTTTTAAAAAATAATGAAAAGACGCAGGAGATAGAAACCAATATTCGAATGATTGGCGACTTGGAAAGATTGATTTCCAAAGTGCCTCTTGGTAAGATAAATCCTCGTGAAGTTGTTCAATTAAAAAGAGCATTGGAAGCGATTTCTCCTACAAAAGATTTATTAGAAAAAAGCGAAAATCAATTTTTACAAAAAATTGCAGACAACTTAAATCCGTGTAATAAGCTCCGAGAGCAAATTGAAAAAGAGTTATTTGATGAACCTCCTGTGAACTTAGCCAAAGGTGGAGTGATCAATGATGGCTTCCATAAAGAGTTAGATGAATATCGACATATTGTAAAAAACAGTAAAGAGTTACTCGTTGATATTCAAACAACTGAAGCTGAGAAAACTGGAATTACTAATTTGAAAATTGGCTTTAATAATGTCTTTGGATATTATTTAGAAGTAACGAATAAATATAAGAATCAAGGATTGATTCCTGATAATTGGATAAGGAAACAAACGTTGACCAATGCGGAAAGATATATCACAGAGGAACTCAAAAAATTAGAATCTAAGATTCTAGGTGCGGAAGAAAAAATCCTTGCATTGGAAGAAAGACTCTTCGAGCAACTTGTTTTTTCTATTGCAGATTATATCCAACCTGTTCAATTGAATGCTAACTTAATTGCTCAATTAGATTGCTTAATGTCATTCGCAAAAGTAGCTGCGAAGAATAATTATTGCCGACCTGAAATCAATGAGTCATTGACTATTGATATCAAATCGGGAAGGCATCCTGTTATCGAAGAGCATTTACCGTTAGGTGAAAATTATGTTCCGAATGATGTTTACCTCGATAATGAGGAGCAACAAATCATGATGATTACGGGCCCGAATATGGCAGGTAAATCTGCATTGCTTCGACAAACTGCATTGATTTGTTTGATGGCTCAAATGGGTTCATTTGTTCCTGCTGAGAGTGCGAAGTTGGGATTAATTGATAAAGTATTTACGAGGGTAGGAGCGTCTGATAATATTTCATCGGGCGAATCTACATTTATGGTAGAGATGAATGAGACGGCAAGTATCATGAATAATATTTCAGAACGTAGTCTGATTCTTTTAGATGAAATCGGAAGAGGAACGAGTACTTATGATGGAATTTCTATTGCGTGGGCGATTGCTGAATTTTTACATAACAATAATATTACGGGGAAAGATGGAGTGCGACCAAAGACGCTTTTTGCGACGCACTATCATGAGTTAAATGAATTGGCGAATAAATTTGAACGAATTAAAAATTTCAATATCGCTACTAAAGAGGTGGGACAAAAAGTTATCTTTTTAAGAAAATTAATTGCAGGTGGTAGTCATCACAGCTTCGGTATTCATGTTGCAAAAATTGCTGGAATGCCTCGAAGTATTGTCGAACGAGCTGCGCATATTTTAGTTCAGTTGGAACAAAAATCTATTGATAATAGTAATGATGGAAATAAGGAAAGTTCTTTCGCCGTACAACCTGATAAGAATATTGGAAAAAAATTAGAAGGTGTTTCGCAACCGATGCAGTTGACTTTCTTTGATGCGAATGACCCGATATTGGAGGAACTGAAAGAGGAACTTTTGGAGTTGGATGTGAATTCGATGACTCCGATTGAGGCGATGATGAAGTTGAATGAGTTGAAGGGGAAGTTGAAGGAATGATATTAATATTGACGGATAAAATTCGTAACCTTGGTTCGGTTAAATAGCATAGCTGTTACCGAGCGTTGTGCTTTTAATTGTTTATTGTGTTTTGGGCTGCGCAGCGGGGGGAATGAACGGGTATGCATTGTTCTACCTCGTTTTCATTTTTTATTTGCTTCTATTTCGTAACTCTTAAATTTCATTTTGAAATTGTCTCGCTTTTCTATTTTGTCAATTTTTTCATCGTAAGGGTCAAGAGATAAATTGATTTCATTATTATCGTC
>JALZVK010000255.1 GCA_023301005.1 Saprospiraceae bacterium
TTGATGATAATGTTACGAGTCAATCCTTGGCTGAGTATTATAGGAGCAATTGCATTTTCATTGACGACCAATAACTTAGTTTTATTTGGGGCAGGTCATATGTCTAAATTAAGAACCTTTGCTTATTTCGGATTTATATTCGCAGGAATTGTTTTGGCATTTAGGAAAAGATATTTGACTGGAGGAATTTTATTTGCATTAGGTTTAGGTGTAAATCTATATGCCAATCACGTTCAAATGACTTACTATTTATTCTTAGCATTATTGGTTTATGGAATCATAGAATTAATACAGCATGTACAAAAAGGAGAGATGGCTTCTTTCGGAAAATCAGTTTTATATCTGACCGTAGGAGGATTGTTAGCAATAGGATCAAGTGCATCAGGATTATGGACAACTTACGAATATTCAAAAGACACGATGCGTGGAGCACCTATATTAACAAAGGAAGCTTCGGCTCAAGCAAGTAGTAGTAATACCGAAGGATTGGAATGGAAATATGCAATGCAATATAGTAATGGTTGGTTGGATTTGGCATCTTCATTTATACCTGGAGTTGCAGGTGGTGGAGCAGGTGAAGTCATTGATAAAAATGCAAAAATGGCAAAGTATCTCCAAGGTCAAAGAGGTACATTACGAGCACCTTTATATTGGGGAGCAGTAGGAAAACAATCTTCTACTTCAGGTCCTGTATATTTTGGAGCGGTGATGTTTTTTCTATTTGTCTTAGGAATGTTTGTAGTTAAAGGTTCGATAAAGTGGGGGATAGGTGCAGGTGTATTATTGACGATGCTATTATCATTGGGAGATAATTTTGAGTTTTTTAATCGACTCTTTTTCGATTACTTTCCGATGTATAATAAATTTCGAACACCTAATTCGATTCTTGCAATCACTTCATTTTTAGTACCTGTGTTAGGTACGTTAGCAGTATCAGATATTTTAAAAGGAAAAACAAATAGAGATGATTTACTAAGAGGTCTTTATATCGCTACTGGAATCATGGGAACTTTATGTTTGTTTTATGCATTTGCAGGAACATCATTTTTTAGTTTCACCAACGAACTCAGAGATAGTTACGAGAAGCCAATTATGGATGCGCTAAAAGCAGATAGAGCTGCATTAATGCAAGCAGATGCATTGCGTTCTTTAGGATTAATATTGGTAACAGCAGGTTTGCTGTGGGCATTTTTAACTAATAAAATTTCACAAATAATTTTGTTAGTAGGAATTGCAGCGTTTACCGTTTTGGATTTATGGACAGTAGGGAAACGATATTTAGGAGCGGATAAATTTGTAAATCAAAATCAATATGAAGCGTACAAAAATCCTAGACCTGTAGATACTCAAATTTTAAATGACAAAGATCCGAATTTCAGAGTACATGATTTTACGATAAATGCTTTTAACTCTTCAAGGACTTCTTATTTCCATAAAACAATTGGAGGTTATCATGCAGCGAAGTTACAGCGGTATAATGATTTGATAGAACGTCATATTCAATTTGAAGACAATGCACTTCGTACAGGTTTATCAGGTGCAACGAGTCTTGCAGATATTACGCCGTTGTTCTCTTCGATACCAGTTTTGAATATGTTGAATACGAGGTACTTTGTTGGAAATGCGAACTCTGCACCTATCAAAAATTCAAGTGCATTAGGCAATGCTTGGTTTGTAAATAATATCAAAGTAGTCAATAATGCTAATGATGAAATCAATAGCTTAAAAGGATTTAATCCTGCATCGACTGCAATCGTTCATCAAGAGTTCAATGACTATGTAAATGGTTATAATGTACAAAAGAATGGAACGATTCAATTGACGAATTACACTCCAAATCATTTGACTTATCAAACTAATTCGACGAGTGATCAGTTAGCAGTATTCTCTGAAATATGGTATGGACCTGACAAAGGTTGGCAAGCATATATTGATAATGAACCTGTGGATCATATTCGAGCTAACTACGCTTTACGTGCTATGAAAATCCCTTCGGGACAACATACGATTGAGTTTAAATTTAACCCATCAAAATATAGTATTGGAAAAATGATTACGTTGGTTTTCTCATTAATCATCTTGGGAGGTTTCCTTTGGTTAATTGTAAAGTCATTATTACCAATAATAAATAATGAAGGAACACCTATCGTAAATGAAGAAAGAAAAGTGGTAGAAAAGAAAGCACCGTTGAAAAAAACGACTTCTAAGAAGAGGAAAAAGAAGAAGTAATCTCGAAGGTTTTTTTTTACCGCAGAGTATATAAGGAGTTTGGCGCAGAGTTACACAGAGTTTTTTCGACAACTTTGCGTAACTCTGCGCCAAACTCTTTTTAAACTCTGCGGTAAAAAAAAATCAAAGATTGTTGAGTTCAAATTTTTGCAAAACCTCAAACGCCTCCTCCCAAGCACCTTCTATATGTCCACCATTTTCAATTTCAACAAAATCACTTCCCCACAATCCCGCAAAATATTCAGCCCGTTCAAAATCCACAACATGATCATCAGTACTTCCTACGACAACAGAAGGGAAAGGTAATTTTTTTAAATACAAAGGAAAGAACCCTGTGATGTATTTAGGATAATCACCACGTTCCACATCGCTCGGCGCAACTAACATAGCACCTTTAATACGATGTTGATATTTCCCAAACCAATTAACAATAGTCGCACAACCTACGCTATGACCAATAAGGATCACATCTTCCAAAGGTTGTTGACTTAACACTTCTTCCAATCTCATTATCCAATCGGAACAATTCGGAGTTGCCCAATCATCTTGTTGGACTCTTTGAAAAGAGTCTGGATATTTTTCTTCTAAATGGGTTTGCCAATGTTGTGGTCCTGAGTTATTAAGACCTGGGATATTGAAGTACATTTTTTTTTGGCAAAAATAGGAAATAAACTATCAACCATTTATTTTTTATAAACTAAGTTCTTGTTCATAATTAGTGATAAGTTATTTCGAGATTATTTTTTTATCCTTTAAGGCGAAAAACGCAGGCGATGCCTAGCATCGGCGAGGATTTTTAACGAAGAAGGAGGAAAAAAGAAACCGAAATAACTTATGAATAATTATGAACAAGAACTTATATAAGTTCGTTTTAAATTTGATGACAATAGAATTAATATCTAAAATAAAAGTTATATAAATGATAAATAAGATTCTCTATTATTAAAATCTATATTGCTATGAATAAAATCATTCTTACACTTTTATTAATACTCTTTTTTGGGAGTTACTCCTATACTCAAGTTGATTTTGAATTTACCTCTTTTCATCCACAAGAATCGAGACAGATTAATGGTGCTTATGAACATTCAGATGGAACATATATCATTCCTGTAACAACTTTGCAATCTTTTACAGAGGATGGTTTTATCACTCTTGTCAAATTAAATGAAGAAGGTATTATACAAATGGAAGCAGAAATCAGTTTGGATTCTTTTCATATAGGGTTTCCTTCTCTATTTTATATTGATAATCAGATAGTCATACTTGGAAGTATTCGTAGAAAATTGAATACACAGGATATTCAATATTGGGTAGGAACTTTTGATGAAGATTTCACTCTTTTAGAGGAACAATTTTTTGAGCCATTTGAGGAAGGCATGATACTATTACAAAACGGGGTACAACTAGAAGGAGATAGTACAATTGTTATAGTAGGGAGCAGTATTATGAATCAAGGACCAAAAGATTTTGGAGTAAGACTTCATCTTAATAATAATACTTATGAAATTAATTATTTAGATGGAGGTACTTCTTGGATAAATGATTTTGTACAACATCCTAATTCTGATGGTTATTTATTATTAGGAAAAGAGCTAAGACATGCAGATAATAATTTTCAGTCCATAGTAGATGTCGAATTCCAACAAGATGTAAACACGCTCTTTATTGGTTCCATACTACCTAATACTGATACTACCTATATCATAAATCAAAGGATCTATAATCCTCCACCGATTCCTCATGGAGTTATTACAGGAGTTTTTACCGATTCATTAGTTGCGTTAAAAGAGCATCGTATCATTGCCTCTAGCATGGATACTTTCTATTATCCTGCAACGCGTCAAAGTATGGATAGATCTAATAATGGAAATATATATACAGGTGGAACTTACCATATAGACAATAATAGTATTTTTCAAAGTTCAAATAACTCTGCCTTCTTTTTAATAAAGTATGATTCAGCTTTAGATAAACTTTGGCAAAAATATTATGGATTAGATTCTAACTATTATTTTATGACAGGACTGATAGCTACATCTGATGGAGGATGCTTAATGTATGGTCATCGTTTTACTGAAGATCAAAAATGGGAAGCTATAGCAATTAAGGTTAGTGAAAATGGTACAATGACAAATACAACTGTATTGGAAAAGGCAAGTATAAAAATAGAAGTATATCCTAATCCTTTTATTGATGAATTATATTTTAAAAGTGAATTTAGCGGGGAAGCAACATTGGATATTTTAGATATAAATGGAAGAAAATTATTAAGTATTGATGTTGACGATTTATCTCAATTTGAAATAAATCTTTCTTCTTTAGCAGTTGGAATATATTTTTATAAAATAAAAAATAAAGAAAAAATATTACAGCAAGGAAAGTTGATTAAACAGAATTAAATATAATCATTACTTTTTTATTGGTAAATAAAACCCCAAGGAACTCAAAACATATTAAGATTGTTTGTTATTTTTGAGACTCGTAAGTTTTTATAACAATACAATTACACAATCATGCGAAAAGGTGTTCTCTTTGTTTATGATATTTCAGATCAACGTTGGGCAGACGAGTTGAAGTTATATATTCCGACCTATCAAGGAAATCTAAATATTAATATTTGGGATTATAACAAGCTACCTGCTGGCGTAGAAGTAGCTGTCGAAAAAGCGAAATTTTTCGATACAGCAAAAATTGTAATTGTATTGTTAAGCCCTACGTTTGTTGGGGCAGAGGAACATCAAAAAGATATACAGCAATTAGTAACGTTAGCAGAAAAGAACGAGATTAAAATACTACCAATATTTATCAAGCAATTTTTTGATGAAGAATATCCACTTTCTAAATTCCAACCATTGAATCCATCTTCACACTTATTAGTAGATATGGACGAAGGAAATATCTCTTCCTTTTTTGTATATGTAGTGAGTAGAATCAAACGAATTTTAAAAGATGCGATAGAAGAAGAAATTTCAAATACTCCTGATATTTCTTTAAAATCAGAAATGGAAAGAAATATTAAATTGCTAAATGATTCTATCGTCAAAGATGAAAATCAATACAAAAATGTACTTCATCATTCCTTAGCAAGAATTTACGTATTTAAAATTTTAAAAAATATATCGCCTGAAAATAATCCGAAAGGATTAGTGATAAGAGATATTCAAAAATTATCAGGAATTAAAAAAAGAAAATCAATTATTGATTCTTTGATAGAAATGGAAGGTTGGGGATATGTGAAAAAAACAAGATTTGAGAAAAGTACGTATTGGAAATTAACGCCGAAAGGAAAAGAATTTGCAGAAGAGATAAATGCGTCGTTTGAAATCTTACTAAAGAGGAATTAAAAAATGACCTACAAATACGCAAGTTTTAAGTCTATGGAGACTGAATGTATTTGTAGGTCAATCATTCTAACCGATTAATCGATTGTGTCCTAGGATTATAATTGTAAGTTAAGGTTACTCTTCGATGAAAATTAAATTCGACTAGCTTTGTCGGAATCCAATTCCACCAATTAGTTTTTGTTAAACATTCTAGAAGTATCCCGTCGGATACGTCTATTGGTTGTTCGTCTTTAGCGGCTAAATCATCCGCAATTTTCAAATTGTTCATAAAAGAAAAATTTAAAATGTTTAAAAATAAGTAGCGATAAAATAATAAATCAGTCTTTTGGAGGAGATTATTTTGTTTTCAGTTTTTCTTAAAAAGAGGGAATATTGTTGATACTATGACCGATTTTTAAGGAGAACTGAGGACAAAAGAATCCGTCCAAATGGCGGATTTATTGTTTAATCGTTACTAAGTTTTAATGAAGCAAAGCTATGCTTCAGTTTAGAGCTTGTTGGGGAATTATATTTTGAGATAAAAATATTCATTTTTTGATGAAACGATGCGAAAAAATAGGAACATAGTCTGCGCTATTTGACTTTTTT
>JALZVK010000256.1 GCA_023301005.1 Saprospiraceae bacterium
GCTCTTCCGATCTTAAAAAAAGAAAAATCAAAACAAAAAGATAATGTAATTTCATTTTATACAAATTTTAAATATGTAGTAACCGCCAACTTCAATTGGCTGGTTGTTCAAATAGAGAATTATCATTGTAATCTGATAGAACTGAATCACTTCATTGGGACTATCTGCCAACTGAAGTTGGCGGTTGCTGAAAAGTTGTATTTTAACAAAAATTCTAAGTACATTTCAGAACCCATAGACTTATACACCTATACACATTAATAAAACTGAATCCGAGCCAAGCCTTCCGAAAAATCCCGAGCATCCACCCACTTAGGTTCTAGCACCAATTTCCCTTGAGGATTAATAAAACCAATTCCATTTCTAAAAGCAGCCCTTGCCAATCCATCTTTAAAATCCCAAACCAAACCAAAATGAGGAGGCGTAATTGGTTTTCCTCTTTCATCTAAAAATCCCCAAAGATAACCTTCTTGATATCCAGCTCGTTCTTCAGAAAAACTATAAAGCATATCATAACTTTTAGAAGTGATTTTACTTTCATCAATATTGATCAATTGGTATTTATCATTTTTGACAACTGCCCAAATCTTTTCACCCGAACACCAAATCTCATCATAAGTAAGTGGGACAACTAAGTCGCCCGATTTATTAATAATTCCATGTTTTTCATTTTTTAAAACGGGAGCATATTCATATTGAAAATCTTTAGCATCATCATAAATAGGTTCTATAATCCAATTTCCATTCGTATCTATAAACCCAAATTTCCCATTTTGTTTAGCTCTGATTAATCCATTTTTTAAAATACCCAAATATTCATATTCAGTTTTGATGATAGTATTTCCTTGCGGATCAATCATTCCATATTTTCCGATATATCTAATTTTCGCAAACCCATTTTTGAAATTTGAAACTTGATCATAAGTCGCTGGAATAACTTTTTCTCCTTTTTTATTGATAAATCCAAATGCTCCCAATTCATAAAATCTTGCTAAACCTTCATGAAAATCTTCAACCAAATCAAATTCAGGAGCAATTACAAATTCGCCCGTAGAATCTATAAATCCCATTTTTTCATCAAATGTCAACACTCTTGCGACACCTTCCGAGAAAGACCAAGCAGCTTTATATTGAGCACGAATTACCTCTTTGCCTTTCTGATTGATATATCCCCATTTTCCAATTTTTCTAACAACAGCCAAGCCTTCTTTAAAATTTCTAGCATCATCATAATTACCTTTTATTACGACATCACCTTTTTTATTAATAAATCCCCATTTGTTTTCAGACTTGTCAAAATCCTGATCAACGGAAGGCAATTGAATATTTCCATTTTTATCGAGTTGAGGACTATTTTCGCAAGTGAGAAAAAAGAATAGAAAAAAGAATAGTAAAAGTGTTGTTTGGATTGATTTCATAATTAGTGTTATTGGCTGCTAAGGTAAAAGGAATTATTTTATCGTTACATAATTATTTTATTAAAAAATCAAACGAAAGTTTCTTACAACTCGTTTCTATAATTAGATTTGTGATAGATAAGATTTTGAGAAAAGAGAACGTTATATAGAAGAGAACAGAGATATGTAATAAGTATATTCTAAATTGATTTCTCTCTCATCTCTATTCCCTCATCACTCATCTAAAGATTAAAGCAATATTAAAAAGTTTTTAAATATAAATTTTATGAGAAAATTAATTCCTTTTATTTTGTTCCTATCATTTGGATTGATGTCTATGGTATCTGTTGAATGGGAGGTGTTTAAATCTTATGATGGAAAATTCCAAGTACTTATTCCCGGTAAAATGGAGTTAAAAGAAAAAGCCATAGAAACTCAAATCGGTACATTAAAATACAACACCTATATATACCAACCAACAGAAAAGGATCCTGATAACTTAGCATATATGGTAAGTTATTGTGATTATCCATTATACTCTGTTCATTCTGATAGTACGGAATTCTTAGAAGAATTTTTTGAAACTACAATTGAGACTGCAGCCGAAAGTGTACATGGTGAGTTGTTATATTCTTCTGAAATTACTATCGATGAATTTCCAGGGCGACTTTGGAGAGTGGATTATAATGAAGGTCAAGCAATGATAAAGACAAAAGCTTTTATGGTAAAAAATAGATATTACTCCGTTCAAGTCATTGCTTTAAAAGAAAAGAGTTTAAATTTGTCTATGGATAAATATTTGGATTCTTTTAGTTTACTAAAAGAATTACCAAAACCTGAATAAATTAAAGAAGAGACATTTATGAAAATTGCTGTATTCCCAGGGTCATTTGATCCGATAACCGTTGGTCATATTGATTTAGTAAAAAGGGCATTGCCTTTATTCGATAAAATAATAGTTGCCGTAGGAATCAATTCCCAAAAGAAATATCTATTTCCATTGGAACAAAGAATTGAATGGTTAGAAGAAGTTTTTAAAGATGATGATAAAGTAGAAGTGGATTCTTTCGAACATTTGACTGCTCACTTTTGTAAAAGAATAGGAGCGAAATATTTGATTAGAGGTTTGAGAAATTCATCTGACTTTGATTATGAAAAAACGATTTCGCAATTGAATGGTATTATAGGTGATGGATTGGAAACTATATTTTTGATAAGTCGACCTCAGTATTCTCATATCAGTAGTACTATTGTAAGAGAAATAATTAAAGGTGGTGGAGATGCTTCTCCTTTTATTCCTAAGGAGATGAAATTGTAAATTGTTTTTTCGGTTTTTCGGTGGACGGGGAACGGTGGACGGTTTGAGCGCACAATTTTACTAAGAGTAAGAATTTTGTTTTAATAAAAAACTTTAATCTCATAAGCATGTTATGCTTATGAGATTTTTTTATTTTAAAAATATCAAAAAAAATACTCTACCTGATGGTTCTCATGTAAATCGTTTTATGAAACGGTTTTGTGAAAATTTAAGATTTTTGGAAAAAATCAATTCGAGGAAATTAAATTTAGAGCCACGAATTAATACGAATTTTCACAAAAAGATTAGAGAAAATTCGTACAAATTCGTGGCAGGATTTAATTTCCTCGAACCTGACTGTCGTCAGGCAAGTTTTTTTTCAAAAATGTAAAATTCACACCAATCTAAATGATATAGAAACTTAAAATATAATTAAGCGACAATTTGTTATGAACTAAAAACCATCGGTAGAGTAAAATTATTTAAATCATAATTATAATTTTCTATTTTTGCAACGATTTTAGTATGGCTTAAAAGCTCAATTAATTATTTCTAAAATCCCTATTTTTTTCTGACCAAAATACAAAACAAAGAAATATGTCAAATGCATTTTATGAACTACCAGTTGCAGTTAACGAACCTGTATTAAGTTACGCTCCTGGCTCAAAAGAGAAAAAAGAATTAAAGGCTGCTATCAAAGCATTTAAATCTAAAAAGATAGATATTCCAATGTATATCGGCGATAAGAAAGTGGTGACTAAAAACAAGGTAACCATGCATCCGCCTCATGAGATCAAATTCAATTTAGGAACTTTTTCTAAAGGAACAGGAACTCATGTGAAACAAGCAATCCAAGCTGCATTGGATGCTAAAGCTGATTGGGAAAATATGCCTTGGCAAGATCGAGCAAGTATTTTCTTAAAAGCTGCTGATTTACTCGCAGGACCTTACCGAGCAAAAATGAATGCCGCTACAATGTTAGCTCAATCTAAAAATGCTTACCAAGCAGAGATTGATGCAGTTGCTGAGATGGCAGATTTTTTCAGATATAATGTGCAATATATGACTGACATTTATGCACAACAACCTGAGAGTCCTGATGGAATTTGGAATCGATTAGAGTACCGACCATTGGAAGGATTTGTATTTGCGATTACTCCATTTAACTTTACTTCGATAGCTGCTAACTTATGTGCAGCTCCTGCGATGTTAGGAAATACAGTTGTATGGAAACCAGCAGAAACACAAATCTACTCGGCAGCAGTTATCATGGAAATTTTTGAAGAAGCAGGTTTGCCTCCTGGTGTAATTAATTTGATTTATGTAGATGGACCAGTTGCAGGAGATATTGTCTTTGAACATCCAGATTTTGCAGGTCTTCATTTTACAGGTAGTACAAAAGTGTTCCAACATTTATGGAAAACTATTGGAGCAAATATTTCAAAATATAAATCATATCCAAGAATAGTAGGAGAGACTGGTGGAAAAGATTTTGTAGTAGCGCATCCTTCGGCTCATCCTGATGAAGTTGCAACTGCATTAGTAAGAGGTTCTTTTGAATATCAAGGTCAAAAATGTTCGGCAGCGTCCCGTGCTTATGTTGCCAAAAGTATTTGGTCAGCAGTAGAAAAAAAGATGAAAGCTGATTTGAAAAAAATCAAAATGGGTACTGTTGAAGATTTCGGAAATTTTGTAAATGCAGTTATTGATGAAAATGCATTTAACAGAATTACTTCTTACATCTCAGATGTAAAGAAAACTAAGAAATCTAAAATTATCATGGGTGGTGGTTATAATAAATCGAAAGGTTACTTTATCGAACCGACTGTGATTTTGACAACTGACCCACATTCCAAAACGATGGAAGAAGAAATCTTTGGACCTGTATTGACTATCTATGTTTACGATGACAAAGATTTTGAAAAGACTTTGGAATTGGTGGACACGACTTCTCCTTATGCATTGACAGGTTCCATTTTTGCAAAAGATAGAAGCGCTGTAAATGTTGCATTTAACAAATTGAGAAATGCTGCGGGTAATTTCTATATCAATGACAAACCTACTGGTGCTGTAGTTGGTCAACAACCTTTCGGAGGTGCTAGAGGTTCTGGTACGAATGATAAAGCGGGTTCTATTTTGAATCTATATAGATGGGTTTCGCCTCGAACGATTAAGGAAGCATTGGTTCCGCCAAGAGATTATAAGTATCCTTTTTTAGAAGAAAAATAATTTCTTTTTGAAAAAATAAAATGGAGGCACCGTCACATAATTGTAATGGTGCCTTCGTTCTTTATACCAAAACTCATTTAAAAAAATATAAAAATGACAAACTCCAAAAATGAAATGAAAGAAAGAAGAGGAAAGATAGGATTTATAATTGCGCTGTTATTTTTTGCAATTATGATTGGAGGTTATTTTCTTTCCAATCCATCAAATAGCGGAACTGCGGATCAAGAACTATTGGAGGATTTCGAGATCTTAGATGGAAAAATGGTTTTGAATCTTTCGCAGTTTCAAAGCTTTTATGGTATAGATGATTCTGTTGTAAATATCTTTCAAGACACGATTGAATATTATATCAACAACTCAGATTTGAATAGTTTAAATCAAGCTGAACGAGCGGACATCGAGGAATATATGTTATTAAAAGAAATGGATTTACTTTTTACGCCTTGTCATTTTTTGGAAATCGATAATCAAGAATGTAGAATTTATTTTAGTCAAGAAGATGATATGAAAATTCGGGAATCGGATTGGTTATTTAAAAATGAAAAAGAAAAGATTCATACTTTTTGTAAGATGAAATTGTTGAAGTTGGATGATGGTATTTATATGTGTGATAAGATTATGGAAATTGATCAGAGACTTTAAGCGAAGCGATAACCATAAAACAATATAACCATCAAAAAAAAAATCCCGAATTTTCTAAATCGAAAACTCGGGATGATAAATGTTCGAATTTTAAATAGAAATTAAGTACTTATTTAGAT
>JALZVK010000257.1 GCA_023301005.1 Saprospiraceae bacterium
GATGTGATTAATCACATCAGGTTTTTTATATATTTTAAAAAAAGAAAGACTATTGCATTGGAGCAGCAGCAGCAGGCTGATCTTTCTTATTTACTTCTCCTTTAATACTAATGAAAGTTTGAACAGGGTCAGTATTTGCAGTAATAGTAACTCTTTTGTTTTGAGCACCACCTTTACCTTTAGAGTTGAACTCTACTAACATAACTCCTGTACCTCCTACTGGAACAGGCTCTTTTGGCCATTGAGGAACTGTACATCCACAGCTACCTTTTGCATCTTTAATAATTAAAGGCTCAGTACCTGTATTAGTAAATTTGTACTCGTGAGATACTTTTTCTCCTTCGTCAATTGTTCCAAAATCAAATTCGCTTTCAGCAAATTGGATTGTAGTAGTTGGGCCAGTTGGTACTGGAGGAGTTGTAGCAGTAGGAGTTGTAGCTCCTGGAGTTGTTGCTGTACCTGCAGCTGGATTATTAACAGCTACGTTCTGACGAGCTTGCTCTCTTACTGAAGTTGTTTCAGCAGAATCACCACCACCGAATACACCAGCTAAGTTAAGTCCTAAAAGTAAAGCTACTAGAGCTAAAAGACCGATTTGAATTTTTTTAGAATTTTCCATTATTAATTTCTATTTGATTGTATAATTTGTTAAAAAAGAAACATTTATTTAAAAAAAAATAGTTTGATGTGCAAAATTAACCGTTTTTTATTAAAAATGTAAACCTTGCTCATATTTCTAATGACAGTTATATAACACTTAAAACGCATACTCTATCTTTAGGTTTCTACAAATGTAAAAAAACTATGAGAATGGGCTTGTTAATCAGTTGTTAACGATTTGCAAATGCTCATTAATATGATACAAAGTTATAGCTTATCGCTTCCTCAAGACAATTAAATTATTGGACAAACGCATCAAACCCACACTTATGTGTTTAGGTGTATATGTATTAATGTTATCGAATATTTTCGATTGATTTTTTAGATAAACTACATACACATATTAACACATACACATGGAAGGTTTAATCAAAAATAATTCCCTGACGCTTACGTTGGGTGCAAAGAAATAGTTTTTTCATAGCCCCGACTTTTAAGTCGGGGAGTAAAAAGTTGATTTTAGGCTTTAGCCATACAATACAAAAGTGTGTATGGCTAAAGCCTAAGAACTTTGATTTTTTACCCAGACTTAAAAGTCAGGGCTATGAAATATTTATAAACAAAAATATATGATTCTTCGTCCGCTTGGGGCGAGGTAGTTCAATGAGTTTGCCTTTATATTATATTTCTATAAATTTTGCAAATTCCTCAACCGACTTTGTATTCAAACACATCTCTTTAGTTAATCTACCTTTTCTAGCAGGCAACACTCCATAATGAATATCATGAATTCCTCCCGTACTATGAGCATCTGGATTAATAGAAATCATAACGCCTTTTTCCATAGCATAAGGAATCCATTCCCAATCCAAATCCAAACGATAAGGATTTGCATTTAACTCAATAACGACATTATGCAATGCACAAGCATCTATAATTCTTTTGTGGTCGATTGGGTAGCCAGTACGTGATAATAAGAGTCTTCCAGTTGGATGACCTAAAATAGTAGTGTATCTATTCTCGATAGCTTTGAGCAAACGAATGTTTGCTTTCTCTTTATCCATTTTTAAATTGGAATGAACCGATGCTATTATAAAATCAAATTGTCTCAAAATATCAGTCGGATAATCCAAAGAACCATCATTGAGAATATCTGACTCTATTCCTTTAAAAATTTTAAATGGAGCGAGTTCTTCGTTCAGCGCATCTATCTCTTCAAACTGTTGTAGCACTCGATCTTCTTTTAATCCATTGGCATAAAAAGCAGCTTTGGAATGATCGGTGATTCCGATATATTCGTAACCTTGAGCTTTGGAATATTCCGCCATTTCCCGAAGGGTATTTAATCCATCACTATAAGTGGTGTGCGTATGAATAACGCCTTTGATATCATCTTCTTCGATAAGTTGAGGAAGTTTATTCTTCTTAGCTAAATCCAAAATATCAGCTTGCTCTCTCAATTCAGGAACAATAAAAGGCAACTTCGCTTTTTCAAAAATCTCTTCTTCATTTGCCAAACCTTTAAAGTCTAATCCTTTATTATTTTTTATAAATGATTTTAAAAATTCATCACTTGAAGAATATCGAAATAATTTAGAACCAAATTCCTCTGGAGTACAAGTGTAAATGATAACTGGTTTTTCATTTTCGGAGCGCGCTACAAAATGATCCTTTTCTTTTTTATCTAATGAAATAAAATCAGTTTCAAAAAGTGATTCTATATTCTCATTTGTTCCAATCAAAATTTCAATGACACTTATGATAGGAGAGCGTCTTCTCATTTCTCCTACCAGACTTACATTAGCCTCAGGCATCTCTTGCATGATGTTTTCTAACAATTCATCTGCATCTTGTTCAAGGCTAGCGTAGTGGAATTTATTTTTTGATAAAAGAAAATACTCTAATTTTTCTTTTAAGTCTTTTTGAGTTTTTAAACCAAAACCTTTGAGTTCAATCAAGCGATTTTCATTACAAGCGTATAATAACTCTCCAATA
>JALZVK010000258.1 GCA_023301005.1 Saprospiraceae bacterium
GCATAAAAAAAGCCGTCTGTGAAGACGGCTTTAGTACATTATGTTGAGGGATTAATTATCTAAGAAGTCTGTGAATTCTATTCCATTGTATTCTGAGTAAGAGCAATCTGGACCTGAAAGGGTTCCAAATAAACTTTTTACAGGCCTAGCTACAATAACGATATTATCTGTTAATAAATCTTGAGCATCTATGTCTGTAACTAATGTTTCTGTATACCAACCATCTTCTAGGTTAATACCATTGCTGTATCTTGTGAATCCAAAATTACCTGTGTCTTTATTAAGTGGGTGTGCAGTGCTTTCAATAATAAAATCATTTGCAGTTGGTTCAATAATAAGATTTGGAAAATAAAGTTCTATACAATTTGATTTAAGCCAATAAGAAAGCCATTCTCCATCGGGAGTGGTTTCAGTAAATTTATTGGTTGTACCAATAATAATTCCGCCATCACCTACTACTCCTCCAATAAATATAGTGGCTGGTTTGTCTTTTTCTGGATCTGGTTCGGTTACTAATTCTTCAAAATAATATGATAGTTGATTAAGAAAAGAAGTTTTAATGTTGCTATTAATCGGGTTACTACCAATAAGATCATTTAACGATATACGATCTGTTTGATTTAAGTTTAAATGTGTTTTTAAAATAGAACGAAAAGGTTTGTAAACTAACATTTTTGCGGTAATAAAAGATGCCCACTGCATTCTAATTTGAAGCTTTTCATCATAAAAAGAAGCTTTGTTAGTAGTTATTACATCATTTTTTATTTCACTGGTATAGTTTTCAGATTGGAATTCTGTTGATGGTTCAGTTTCCGGTTGACAATTACTGAAGCAGAATAATATTAACAATAGGGAGGTTATAAATTTAAGTTTCATAAATTTTGGTTTTAATTTTTAATGAAAGTAAAAGATTTTGATTGAATCGCCTATGCGTGCTTGGGGTAAATTCATATTCGTGCTGGTTGAATTCATATTTGTGTTAACCAAAGATGCGGGTTAAGGAATAATCCTTCCTTCTAGAAGAAACAGGTATTTTAATTTCGTGATTAATTATAAGTACTCCACTATTATGATACTTGACCACATGCTTTTTATTCACTATGTATGATTGATGACATCTAACAAAATTTGCCTCTGTTAAAATATCTTCAGCGTTTTTTAATGGTTTTGAAATTAAAATACGCTCTCCATTAATAGTATAATAGGTGGTGTAATTACCTTCAGACTTGCAGTATAATATATCATCTTCAAAAACGGCATAAACAGTTTCTAGCGTTTTTAGAATGATTCTTTTTTTTTCAGTTCCATTAAAGTATTCTCTGGATACTTCTAAGTGTTTATCAAGTTCTTCATTTTTATTAGAAGATTTAAGTGCCTTGTTAATAGCAATTTTAAATTCATCATCATCAATGGGTTTTAAAACATAATCTAAGGCGCCAACTTTTATAGCTTTTAGCGCGTGCTGATCATAACCCGTGATAAAAATAACATCAAAGTTTTTGTTGTTACAATTAGCAATAACATCAAATCCATTTCCGTCTTCGAGATTAATATCGAGTAATAGTAGATCAGGCTTTAAGTTTTTAATTAACGGCACAGCTGTTTTTACACTATCTGCTTGCCCAATAACTGTTATTTCAGAAGGAAAGAAAATGTTGATTTTTTCAAATAGGTCTTCTCTGCAAAATTTTTCATCATCTATGATAATGGCTTTCATCATTCTCAGTAAGTTTATAAGGAATTAAAAAGGTTATAACGACACCTTGAGTGTTTGCCGCAGGATTGTTGATAATTAATAATTTTTGTTTAGTTGCGTTGTAAATATACTCTTTAATTAATTTTATTGAAATTGAGTTTTTAATGGTAAGCTTTGGGTCACTAAGTCCTTTACCATTGTCTACAATCTTACAGGATATAAATTCATCTTTTTTAGAAAGTTCAATTTTAATATCACCTGTATAATCAATGTTTTTAAAACCGTGTTCAAGGCTATTTTCTATAAAGGGTTGTATGAGCATAGGCGGTATAAAAATAAGATCGTCTTTGTTTAAATTGATAAAAGAAATGTCATAGGTAAATGATGTTGAAGCCCTCATTAATTTAAGTTCAAGGTATTCTTGTAAGCATTCTATCTCTTTATTAAGTAGTACGAAGTTATGGGTAGAGTTTTCCAGAATAAGACGTAATAGTCTTGAAAATTTGTTCAAATATGATACTGCCGCATTTTGATCTTTCTTAATCGTCTTCTGTATGGCGTATAAGGTGTTGTACATAAAATGAGGATTCATTTGTGACCTTAATAAACGTTGTTGCATAAATAAGTTTTGTTTTTTAAAAGCAATTTTTTTACGCCTTTGAAATGTATATCCTAAAAGTGAAAGTAATATGATAAAGAAGATCAAAAATAAAATTCGATTCTGAAGCTTCAGATTTTTCACTTCTTCTGCCTGCTTTGACTCTTTTAAGAGCGCCTCGCCCTTTATCGCTATTTTTAATGATACGAGCTCTTGGTTGTATTTTTCAGCATAGCTTTTATCTCGATATTTAAAAATAGTATCTACATATTTTAGTGCGTCCTCTGGGTTTTTACTTGTTTTAAAAGCAAGCCTCGCTTTGTATTTTAAAAAACTCTTTTGATATTTAGTATCAATGTTTTCAATCCCGAGTAACTCGATAGAATCTAAGTATTTTTTAGCGAGTTCATAATTGCTTATTTCAATATATGCTTCAGAAATATTAGCGTAACTGGTAGCCAAAAGATCGTTTTTGTCATTCGCGTTATTAATTTGATGCACATTTTTTAAGCCAATTAAATAATTTTTAATTGCGGATTCGTAGTTTCCGTCATAGTAGTTGTAAACTCCATAATTGCCATAAACTTGTCTTTTAAGATCATATGTTAATATAGAATCTCCTTTAATTATAGAATCGAACAACTTATATGGTATTTCTTTATCTTTACTTACTCTATATATATATAATGCTTGACTTAATAAAGCAGGTACAAGTTCTAAATTACTTTTAGATATTTTGAGTAATTCAATTCTTTTTTTGTTGTTAAATAGAGCTGTTTCATAGTCTCCTTCACTTGCGCTAATTAAAGAAGTGTGATAATAGTAAAGGGAAAGCCATAGGTTATTTTTAGTCTCTGATAAATAATTAAAAAACAACTCATTGACAGCAGTTGCATCTCCATATTTTCCCTGAGCCCAATACGTGTCAATTGTTTGTCTGAAATATTTTGTTTGCCTAATATTAGTTATTGTATCTACTAATTGAGTTGCTGCGTGAAAATAGATTGCAGCACTATCTAGCTTGCCTTTTGTTCTAAAATAAGAGCCTAACAAGAAATTATTTTCTGCTTTGAGAGAATCTTTTATGTCATTGTTTTTTATAATAATTTCAGAAGCCTTTCTAAGATTAGAAAATTGAAGAATTGAGTCTAAACCATTTTTTGCAGTCTGGAGTGAAATGATCTCATCTTCTAAGTTTTGATTACTTTCTTTTGTAGTGCAGCTAAATAAAATAATAAATAATAAAGCGGGGAATTTTAATCTCATATCCAAACATACAAAATTAAACGTCAAATAGGTCAATCTTAAAAAGTACCATTATGGTTGTAGGTTTAATATTACCTTTGCTAAATATACTTTAACAATGAACAGAAAATATCTTTACCCCATATTAATCATACTAGTTACAGTAGGTCTCTATTACTTAGAAGGCTATGTAGAAAAAGAGACTGAGGATTATCCTTTGTTTGATAAAGGTGAGAAGCAAGCGACTAATATTAACTTTGGAAACGTGCTTCCATCTAGTAATGGCGAAATTGTAGAACATGTT
>JALZVK010000259.1 GCA_023301005.1 Saprospiraceae bacterium
TCAATCATCACGACAGTTTTAAAACCATCTTCTTTTAGCTCATCAATCATTCTTTTAGGTTCAGGAAATTTTTCCTTATCCCAAGTAAAACATCTAAAACCATCCATGTAATCAATATCCAAATACATGGCATCACATGGTATATTTCTTTTTCTAAATTCAGCCGCAACTTCTTTTACTTTTGCTTCTGGATAATAACTCCATTTACATTGATGATAACCTAATGCCCAAAGTGGAGGCAACTCAGGTTTACCAGTCAAGTCAACATATTGCTCTGCAATATTTAATAATTCAGGTCCATAAATAAAATAGTAATTCATCTCTCCACCATCAGCCCACAAGCTTGTTACATTAGCACGTTCATGTCCAAAATCAAAATAGCTTTTGAAAGAGTTATCAAAGAAAATTCCATATCCAATTCCAGCAGAATGAATACCATAGTAGAAAGGAATATTTTTATAAAGTGGATCTGTCTCCGCACCATATCCATAAGAATCTGTTCCCCAAGTGGTGAAACGATTTTTTCTCATATTTAACTTGCCCGACTTATCACCTAAACCATAGAAGTTTTCTAATGGTTGTAATTTTTTACTGAGTTGAACAATTGAACCACCGTTACCATGATCGTCTTCCCAATGAAAACCTTTTTCATCTTCGCAAATGACTGTTCCCGATTTATCTAAAATAGAAACTCTAACATCAGATTTATTAATTCGACAAATGACTCGTTCTGTCGTGATACGAAAATGATCTTCCTTTTCTTTAAACTCTACTGCAGTTTCTTTAGGTTGAAACTTAGGATCGATTGCATAAGAAAAATCATTTGGAAAAATTCCATTTGTAGCATACCGAAAACGAATCATTTTTTCACTTAGAACCGTAACACAAAGCGTCACTTCATTTTCAGATTTAAAATAAAATATATTACCATCATTTTGATGGGAAATAATTTGTAGAGGAAATTTTTCATTAGGAGTTCTGACCATAATTTCTTCTTTTATAAAATCACTCATATTATTTTTTTGATTTGAAGTAGAACTAAATACATTTTATATTTAAAAAAATGTAAAATCAGGATCTCTTTTATTTTTTCAATTAGAAAATCCTGAAATTAAATTTCGACAACATAATTACACAAAAAACCATTCCACTTATTAAGAATTAAACACATGTTTTAAATTTGGTAAAGATGTCTTTCTACTCAAATGATATTAGGTAAAAAAAACACCAATGTAATACTTCATTTGAACAAAAAAAAGATATGATATAAAAAATACATTTATGATTTGATTTAGTACCTTTATGTGTACGATTATTGTATCGTTTTTTTCCTTTCCAAATATAAGACCTCAATGAAATAAACAATTATACCTTATAATGAAAAAATTAAAAGTTCTCATGCTTGGCTGGGAGTTTCCACCTTTAATTAGTGGTGGATTAGCTATTGCATGTTATGGAATCGCAAAAGCCTTAGCTAAACAAACAGACTTGACTGTTATCCTTCCCAAAGCAAGTCAAAATTCAATATTAGACAATGCTAATATTATCGGATTAAATAATGTTGATGTCAAAATCTCCAAATCACAACAATACTCACACGATGAGGTTTATCGCAAATATTCTGAATTTGCGAGAACATTGTTTGCACCTGGAATGGAAGGAGTCTCTGCCTACCCTACTTTCTCTAAAGTAATGAGTGATGGTTCTAGTTCTACTTCTTATAATTCAGCTTCGACTCTTCAACTTGATAACAATACATTTACAAAAACTGAATCTTCTTTTTATGGAAGATTCCATTTGGATGAAATGTACGGAGAAGATGTAAAACGTAAGGTTGTCGAATACGCTGAATATGTGGCTGCACTTGCTTCGACTTTGGAGTTTGATGTTATACATGCGCATGATTGGATGACGATGCTTGCTGGTATAAAAGTAAAACATGAAAGTGGAAAACCTTTAGTTATTCATGCTCATGCATTGAGTTATGATAGAGCTGGTCCTGATGCAAGAGGATGGAATTACGATTTGGAAAAATATGGAATGGAAAACGCTGATGCAATTATTCCTGTAAGTCGATATACTGGAGGAATAGTGGAAAGACATTACGGAATCAATCCTGCTAAAATATTCCCTGTACATAATGGTGTAGAACCTGTAGAAACTTTTAAAGAAAATTCTACTTTCCCTGAAAAGTTGGTGCTTTTCCTTGGTAGAATTACTGGACAAAAAGGTCCTGAATTTTTCTTAGAAGTCGCATCTAAAGTTATTGCTGAAAATAACAATGTGCGATTTGTGATGGCAGGAAGTGGTGATCAACTCAAACGTATCATCGAAACTGGAGCTTATCAAAAAGTAGGTAACAAGTTTCATTTTACTGGATTTCTAAATAGAGAAAAAGTAAATAAGTTGTTAGCGATGGCTGATGTATATTGTATGCCTTCGGTATCGGAACCATTTGGATTATCTGCTGCGGAGGCTGCTCAATTTGGAATACCATGTGTAATTTCAAAACAGTCAGGTGCTGCTGAAGTTTTAAAACATGCATTGACTGCTGACTTTTGGGATATTAATTTAATGGCTAAACATATCACAGATTTATTAGAAGATGAAGATTTAAGAGAACGAGTTATCAAAGGAACATTTGATGATATCAGAACAGTCACTTGGGAGAATACAGTTGATGAGATCATGAAAGCTTATTCTCATGTATTGGGTTACAATGTCTCTGGTCATCAGCCGTTGCCTGAGACTAATTTTGAAAAATCAGAAATTAGTACTGTTTCGACCAAACAGAAATTTACTTCTTCCGTTCAAATAGAAGAAGATGACTTAACCAAGATTGAAGGGATAGGTCCTAAAATAAAATCGTTACTGAATGAAAGTGGGATTTATACTTTTGCAGATTTGTCTAATGCTAAAATTAGTAAATTGAAAAAAGTGTTGGCTGATGCTGGTAACAGATTTAAAATGCACGACCCAACCACTTGGACTCAACAAGCTGAAATAGCTGCAAATGGAGATTGGGAAAAATTAAAAAAATAGCAAAATGAATTAGATGGAGGGAAGTCTAAATAAATATTTTATAAAATAACGCCTAATTATCGAAAACATGAAAAACGTCTGTTTATATTTTAATCTGCATCAACCTAATAGATTAAAACCATATACTTTTTTTGAAATTGGAACCGACCATTTCTATGAGAATGATAAACTTAATAAAACTTTTTTAGATAAAATATCTGAAGTTTGTTATTTACCTATGAATGCGATCATGATGGAAAATATTCAGCGGTTAGGTAAGGATTTCAAATTTTGTCTTTCTCTTTCTGGTACGTTGATCGAGCAAATGGAAAACCATCGTCCTGATGTTTTAAATTCTTTTATTGAATTAGCGAAGACTGGTCAAGTTGAATTTATTGGTCAAACTTATTATCATAGTTTGGCTTACTTATATTCTTTGGATGAATTTGAAAGACAGGTGCAAAAACATATTGATAAAGTAGAAGAACACTTTGGACAAACTCCAAAAGTGTTTAGAAATACGGGGATGATATATTCTAATGACTTGGCGGAACGATTAGAGAATATGGGATTTCATGGAGTGATGGCAGAAGGTTTGAGTAATTTCTTAAGAGGAAGATCATACAATCATCCTTATACCGCTCCAAATGTGAAATCTATAAAAACGCTTCTAAAAAATTATAAACTCTCTGCTGATTTTACGCACAGGTTTACCGATACAAATTGGGAAGAGTATCCACTTACTGCTGATAAATATGCTAATTGGATTGCCAATGATACTGGAGATTGTGTCAATATATTTATGCCTTATGAAACCTTTGGGCAACATCTAAAAGCAAGTACTGGTTCTCTAGATTTCATTAAACATTTACCACAGGAACTAGCAAAAGAAAATGTCAATTTTCTTACGGCATCTGACCAAGTAGAGAAATTAGGTATCAACGGAATTTACGATGTTCACCTTCCTGTATCGTGGAGAGATTCTGAAAAAGATCTTTCAGCATGGACTGGAAATAATATGCAAAAAGAAGCACTTCAAAAATTATATAGTTTAGAAGAAACAGTTATCAATTCAAAAGATCCTGACTTGATTCATGTTTGGAGTAAACTCCAAACTGCTGATCATTTTTATTATTTAAATACTAAATCTGCTGAAGATGGAGCGACTCGTGATTACTTGAGTCCTTATGATTCTCCTTATTCTGGTTATATATATTTTATGAATGCATTAGCTGATTTGGAAATCACGTGCAATAAAAAAAAAGTAACGAGTAAAAAATTAGAATTCGTATAAAACGATTTCTTGAATTTTATTTTTAAATTTACTTACCGCACAAGAACATTAAGTTCTTGTGCGGTATTCTTTTTTGTTTAAATTTAAAACAAAAATATAACCTGTAATTACATTGTTATAATACTTAACTTTTATGGCTCGACCAAAAATAAAGATTCAAAAAGAACCTCTAGATTATTATTTAGAAGCAGCTGCATTTCTTGCAATAGCTTTTCTATTTATTTATCCTGCTATACATTATGGAGGATTGCCCGAAGATATTCCTACTCATTTTGATTCGAAAGGTCAACCTGATAGTTATGATAAAAAATCGTCCATTTGGATTTTACCAGCTATAGGATTTTTGATATTTGTAATGTTATATTTTCTTCAAAAAGTACCACACTCTTTTAATTACGGAGTAAAAATAACAGAAGAAAATGCTGAAAATCAATATAGAATTGCATTAAGGTTGATGCGTTCCTTAAATGTAATTATCATGTTTAGTTTTGCTTATTTGAATTATGCTACAATTCAAATTGCGTTAGAAAACGCAACTGGATTGGGATCAGCTTTTACGCCTATTTTTATAATTGGAATATTTGGTGTAATTGCTGTATCGATTTATAAGTCTTTTAAATATGAAAAATAATTTGATTGGAAATTCTCTGTAAAACGCTGTGAGAAAGTCAAGTTAGAAGAGTTATTTCATAGAGATCCATAGAGACTTTCACAGAGTTTCACAGAAAAAACACTTATGTTGTTAAAAATGTAAAAGACTTGTTACAATAATAGTAACAAGGCTTTTACATTTAACAAAAAATAAATTCATCAAATCCTACTCTCCATAATCCTTTTCATAAATACGAATAAAAGCATCCGCCTCTAACTCTTCAATATTCCTAATCTGATAAACTTTTTTATCCGTCAACTCATGCATATATTCATAATCAAAATTAGCGAATACATCAGAAGAAAATTTTTGATCAATCAAAAATTCCTTTCCAAGCACCAAACCAATTTTCCCGAAATCGCCATAAAAGTATTCTTGCAACAATGGAATTATCTTATTGCTAAACACAGTTTTCAACTCAGCAAATGTTTCTATATCTAAAAAGTAAGCATGTCCAATATTATGATCATCATCTAGTAGAATTGAAATTCTTTGATTTATCGTACTGAGTAATCTTTTTAAATCTACACCTGCTACAGATCTTTTATCCAAAAGTTCAGCTACAGGTTTGGACTCCACAAAAGTAAATCTTCTTCGCAAAGCAGCATCTAAAGATTCCACACTTCTATCCGCAGTATTCATCGTACCGATGATATGAAGATTAGGAGGAACGCAAAAATAAGTTTTGGAATAAGGTAGTAATATTTTTAAAGCTTCAGGATTACCTTCTCTTTTATCGGTCTCAATTAACGTAATCATGTCTCCAAAAATACTAGCAATATTTCCTCTATTAATTTCATCAATGATTAATACAAATCGTCTAGAGTTTTGTTTGGCAACTTCAGAAATATTACTCAACTCAAAAGCATCAATGCCTTCATCTGGCATTTGAATCTCATCTTGATTTTCCATTATTGCTTTTACAAAATGAGGTTCGAAGTTTTTCAACTCATTAAATACCGACCAATAAGCGCGAGTATTTACCGCACCTATGAGTAAGCTAATATCATTTTGAGTATGTTTAATATCATCAACAGATTGAAACGATTTATATAGTTTTTTTACTTTTGCTTTTGAAACGGTATAAGCTAAAAATGAATTTTCAGGTCTTACCGTAAGATTTCCATTTCGAGCTACTTTTTGTAGCAACATTCTTTTTCCAGTTCTCGAAGAGAAAGAATTAAAATCATCACTTTGCAAAAACAGTAAAAATGAAGCATACATCGCGTCGTAATCTACATTCACTTCTTGTACTGGAATTAAACTTAACAATACTTCTACAAGATGTCTCTTTGCCATCAAAGAAATATATTTGAATACACCTTCTTCCACTTCATAAAGCACTTTTCCTTCATGAGTTTGTGGCTTAATTCCTTCTACAAAATCTTCATAAGCAAATGATGGATGAAAAGTTACAAACTGAATCCAACCTTCTTCCATGTACTCATTAAAGCGTTGTCGAAGTGCTTGTCTAGGTTCCAATGACAATTCTTCAAGTGTTCGATTTTCAATAATAGAAAGTGCGTAATTAACTGTATGAAAAGTTTTCCCTGTCCCTGGCGCACCATGTAAAATTAAATTTAAAGGATGATCCAACGAAGTCATCGGATTATAAGCGATGCTAGGTTCAGCCATAACATCTTGTTGTTCCACAAGGTTAATAATCTCTTTAAACTGTTCCTCGGTCGCTTTATAATTAGTTCCTGAAAGTCCTCCATAAAATCGGTCAAAAGATTCACTCAATGGTAAAAAATCTTTAGTGATTGGTTTACTCCACAGATTATAATCTATTTTTATATGAACTCGTTTTGACTCCTTAGGTGCTTCATTATAAAAAGGGATTTCCTGCGCTTCTACCTGATCCGCTTCTACACCTGACATGACCGTAGCCAATGCATAACAACCTGCATCTTCGCCTCTCTGCCAAATAATAACTTTATCTCCTTTTTTAATTTTTGATTGGTGAGTTTTTACGATAAATGTCTTTAAAGCCTCTTGTTGTAAAGCTTCTCTAAGTTTAAATTTTTTCGGGTTATTTTGAAACAACCAGTAATTGATTGAGGATTTATTTTTCATAAAGTATGTTTTTAATCTTTTCGTTTTAGAGAATGCTTTATATATGCAAACTTCAAACCTTATTCCTAAAGTATTACAACTGCTGAGGTTTTTTGTTCAATGTTTAATTGTTTTAATATTTTTTCTCAAATAAAAGGATTTATTATTAAATACGAAAAGAAACAATCAAAGTTGTTTTCTACATTTGCATTCTCAACATAAGTTGAGTGTCGGTTTTAAAATAAAAATAACACATGGAAGAAGCCATTCAAATATTCGAACCAAATAAATTTTGGCCAACGTTAATTACTATTGTAACAGCACTCATTTCTATTGGAATTATTGTTTATCTTTTTTATTATCAAAAAAAGGAATTGTCTTATGATGCTAAGAAAAGAAGAGGAATGATCAGTATAGTTTTAGGTATAGTTTTATTATTAACCACTTCAACGGGAATTTTAAATTGGTGGAATAGTTTAAAAATAAAACCAGTTACAGTTTATCAAAATTCAATTGACTTACCTAAAGGTAATGTGCTTTTTAAAGATATTAGAAAAGCATTTATATTTGTGGACAAACCGATGACTATTGCTTCTCCTCCACCCGACTCTTTGATGAATTATAAACGGCTATTAATTATCGAAGAAAAAGATGATGCTTCGCATGCGCTTTCTGAAGCAAATTATCCAATAGAAGATATTTTAGAAAAAATGAGAAGCTTAACAAAAAAGAAATAAAATGGACGGTAATAAAAGATCAAATATCGAAACAGGTTTGTTAGTAGAAATTGTTCAAAAACATCATCAACGTTCAGGGGAATTAACGGAAGGATTTGTAAAACGTATTTTGACAAAATCTTCTAATCATCCACATGGAATCAAAGTGATGTTGCAAACTGGCGAAGTTGGAAGGGTGAAAAATATTATTGAGGATTAGATTTTATTCTTTTTACAACAATACAATTACATTTAATAAAAACGCTCCTCAAATGAAGAACTTCTTACTTTTTTCTGCTTTCGTACTTTCCATTGCAAGTTGTACTTCTTCTTCTCAAGAAGTAGAAAAAGAAAATTCAAAATATACTTTTGGGAAAATAAAATGGGAAAATGAATGGATAGAAAGAGATACTTCTTTCTCTAATTATCCATGTACGATAGACTCAACTATTTTAACATTTTTTCATAATTGGAATGATAGTTTGACCTATAATTTTAAAAACATTCCAGATACTTCTTTAGCAAATATCAATCATGGAATAGGTCGATGGTTAAGAAATAATTATGGCTTATGGAGTAGAACTTGTCTTGTTGATTTTTTTTGGAAAAAAGGAATTTTCCATCCAGATGATATATCTGCAATTATATTAACCTCTTATCATAGATTCTTAAATGACAAACCTTTAGATATAGATGGGCAAGTTAAAATGTATCAATCATTTTGGAAAAATGAAATGGATATAGTTTATAGAATTGAAGACAGTTCTAACTGGGAGTTCCCTCCATCAATGTGGGATTTTGGTATGACAATCTACTCTCATGATGAATAACAAAAATCTAATTTCAACATTAACAAACCTTGTCATTCATCCCAAAATCCTTTATTTACCACATTTATTTGCCAATAATCCCATATTCCTTTCACCTATCCCTTATTTCTATTTTATAAATTCCTCTTCCATACATTTGAAGAAAAAAAAATTATGGAAACATTATCAAAAGCACTTTTAGCCGTTCACGTATTTTGTGGATTTTCAAGTATCATTCTTTTTTGGATTCCTATCTTTCTAAAAAAAGGAAGTGACCTTCATATCAAAGTAGGAAAAGTATATGTCTTTTTAATGTGGATAATTGTTATTTCGGCAGCTATACTTAGCGTCGAAAATTATATACAAGGTCTTTATATTCCTGCTGCATTTTTAGGTTTTCTTTCTGCAATAACAGCCAATCCACTATGGTATGGAATTGCAATTTTAAAAAATAAAAAAGGTCTTAGCGAAAGCTATAGAAAAAAGCATATGATGTTTAATCTCTTCGTCGCATTATTTGGAGCGATACTTTTAGGTTATGGCATTTTTTTGAAAGGACAAGGTCAAGGTATTTTGATGATTATATTTGGAACATTAGGTGTTTTTACTGGAGGTAATATTTATAGTATGTACAAAAATCCTCAATCAAAATCGAATTGGATTAAAGAACATATTGCAGGTATGATGATTAGTGGAATTGCTTGTTATACTGCATTTATTGTTTTTGGAGGTCGGACATTTTTTGGACAAATATTCTCTGATAACTTAATGATTATTCCTTGGGTGCTTCCAACTGTCGTTGGAATTATTATTATAAAATATTATCAAAAATCTTTTGTGAGAAAATAAAGAGTATGATACTCTATATAATGGTTTTAATTATTAGAACAACTACTTTGTGACAACCTGCCAACTGAATCTACCTGACGGTAGTCAGGGTTAACAGTTACGAAATAGTAATGTTGTTTTAAAAAAAAACGCTAGAATACAAGTTTCTTTTTTGGAAAAAAGTATTTTTACAAAAATTCTAAATATATGAACAAGCATACTTATTTTTTAATCATCATTTCTGGATTCCTTTTATTTTTTAGTTGTAAATCCACTAAGAAAATAATAGAACCTATCCCTGCTGAAGAATTCAGAATCGGGTTTTATAATGTCGAAAATCTTTTTGACACCATTGATAATAAAGATAAATTCGACGAAGAGTTTACCCCTCAATCTAAGAAAAAATGGAATACTGAACGGTATTATAAAAAACTCAATGACTTAGCTAAAATCGTTGATGCTATTGAGTATCCAGCGATTCTTGGACTTTGTGAAGTTGAAAACAAATTAGTCTTAGAAGATTTTATAGGAGAAACTAGCCTTCGAGATCATCGCTATACTTTTGTTCATTTTGAATCACCTGATGCGCGGGGAATTGATGTAGCTTTACTTTATCAACGAAAATTATTTACCGTTTTAAATAAAGAAAAGATAACGATTGATTTTCCAAAATCAATTGTCGGAGACAAACCTTACTCTACTCGTGACATCTTACATGTCGAAGGGATTTTTAATAATAGAGATACGCTGCATTTGTATGTTAATCATTTTCCATCAAGAAGAGGCGGTTTAGAAGAGAGTGAACCGAAACGTATTTATGTCGCACAACAATTAAGAAAAAGTGTCGATCAAGTATTTTCAAATAATAATAATGCGAATATTATTATCATGGGTGACTTCAATGATGAGACTAATAATAATAGCATAATGAAAACTCTAAATGCAAAACCAGTTCTTCATAACATTGCTTTTACGGATTTAGTAAATTGCTCTGCTGGTGCAGATGCTGAAGGAAAAGGAACTTATAATTATAGAGGAAATTGGAATATGCTCGATCAAATGATTGTCTCTGGAAATTTATTTAATAAAGAAAGTAAAATACAAACTGGTGAGTTTGGAATGTTTCAAGAAGAGTGGATGATGTTTAAAAGTGATAAATATGGTTGGACACCTAATCGAACTTATGGAGGTCCGAATTATTATGGCGGTTATTCTGATCACTTGCCTGTGTATCTTGGAATTAAAATTTTTAAATAAAATATAAGTCGTAGAGCTTCGCTCTTTTTATTTTTTTTATTTGTAACTATTCAGTAAAAGACCCCAACGGGGTCAAACAGAATAGCAAGGGGCACCGCCCCTTGTAAAATAAAAGAAGGCAAAAAAGCCCTGAAGGGGCGAAATATATTAGAGCTTGTTGGGGAATTAGATTTTGAGATAAAAATGTTCATTTTTTGATGAAACGATGCGAAAAAATAGGAACATAGTCTGCGC
>JALZVK010000260.1 GCA_023301005.1 Saprospiraceae bacterium
TTTTTATTATCCTTTTTTAAACCAATTCCCCAAATTTTATCATAAGGACTTGCTTCGACTAAAACACGATTTTTAGTCGTCAATAAATATTCTTTTAAATTTTCATTTTGACCAAATTTATAAATGTTTCCTTTCTTAACTATCTCATAGCATTGCTCGTCCCATACTTTTGGAACAAAACCACGAACAGCTCTTCCCAGTTTTTTTGCTTCGGCTGGAGATTCGCAGTTGATGATTTTTTCTAGCATTTCCTCATCTTTAAATAGTCGAGCTTTCTCTGCCATCATCCAATGTTCTGCTGATTTGTAAGTAATGTTATCTACTTCAAAATTACAAACCCACCATTGACTCATACAAGAAGCGGTAATGCTTCCATCTTTGGATGGTCGATGTCCCCAAAAGAAAATATATTTTATTCGCTCTTCGGAAGAGTATTGTTTTTTTATCCAATCTAAATTATATTTCATGATTTTAATTTTTTTTTTGAACACCTTCCGCTTTGATAAACCTGCGCGAGGTGAAAACGGGAGTGCTAGATTTGTTAAAGCTTTAAGAACTTCTGCCACTCTTCTATTCCTCCCGCAAATTTCTCAAAGCGTCTTTCATAATAAATTCGATTGCTTCTTCTAAAGTTTCTACTTGCTGTATTCCATATCGTTTACAAATAATATCTGCATTTCCTTTTCTCCAAAAACCTTGAGGACAACACACAATCAATTTTCCACTCTTTGCAAATAATCCTAATTCTAATAATGAAATCGGTGATTTCGTATTTGGATCAAAATACATCAAAATTACATCGGCTATATCCAAAGCATCCAACTCCCAATTTACTTGTTCATTAAAATGAAAATTCTCAATTCGTTGTTCCCAACTGTCATCCCAATTTGCTCTCCGTGGATTGAGAATCGTGCATGGATAATCTTTTAATTTTTTAATCACTTCATCTTGCCAACGGGCTGCCCGATCTTGTTCGATACTTCCTGCTAGAAAGATGGATTGAGATTTTATTTGGAGTGGGTGCGGTGGTATGATGACTTTCATGTTAATAACTTTTAAGTTTAATAGTTCCATTTATTTTCAATCAAAGTCTGTGCAATTTCTTCGATAAAAGAATCAGCAACTAACTTTGACTTTTCTTCTTTTTTTAAAATATGCCATTTGATTCCATAAATGTCAGTAATGTTTTTTGCCCACTTTATACTTTCAGCATCTTCAGGTGCGCCAATGATAAAATGTCTTTTATCTCGATTTTGTAAATACTCTTGAAAGAAAAAACCAAATTCCCATCTACTCGTCGGACCTATATTTGGAGCAAAATTTTCTGATTCTTTTTTAGTCCAATAAGTCGGTAACCAAAAAGCAGTTACATCACATAAGTTGAGATATTGCAACTCCCAAGGGATTTGTTTATTCTGAACTTCTTCTAATTTACTTTTGGGATTTGGAATATTAATTTCTGACCAGTAACCTGTTTTGGGTTCAGGAGAAACGATAAGCATACTTGGGTCTAATCGATTATCAGTCTGAAGTTGTTCTACAATTTTTCTTCTCCAACCAATTTCCATTTCTCCATCGGGTGGAGTAGGACCTGCGAGGAATACTCCTAGGTTTGGAAAAACGGTTTCATGGTCTCTTGAGAATAGTGTGCGTATTTGGTTATCTATCATGGTGTTTGTTTTTGTATTCACAAGGCAACTTCAAGTCACCTTGCGAATGATAATATTTAAACTCTCGCCATCTCCAAATCAACCTGCTTCCGCAACAATCCTCGAATCTCCCCAAGCGTTACTTCTTTTAAAATTTTCCCATCACGATATACGACTTCCAATAATCCACCCATCTCATCTTCCTTCGAAATCTCATCTGTCATCTTCGTCACTTCCAATTCATTTCCATCCAATCGAATCAATCCTTTAGCAGAAATTTTAGTTCCGTCATCCGTTTTTGGATTTTTAAAAATAGCACGACCTTCGCCATTTACCTCTCCGTAAGTTGCCTTCATTGCAAATCCAAAAGTATCTCGCGTCACATATTGATAAGTGTAAGAACCAATTCCAAAAACAACATTGGTACTCGCAAATCCTTTCGCTTCCAACTGACTACAAATCGCTTCACAACGCTCCAACGTAATACTGTCTCCATAAATCAATCCGATATGTGCATCCAAAACTTTGTAACCTTTCTCCGTCGTCGTTCCTCCAAAAATTTCCCAAAGACATTCCACAGCACCTTTATATTCAGGACTTCCCACAGGTGCATTCGCATCTCCACAAATAATTTTTACAGGGTCACCACTATCAGGACGAATGACCACTTTACCATCTCGTGCTAAAATTTCATTTTTCAAAGTTGGAATATATTCCGTAATCACTTTCCAAAAATCCCAAGTATCAGAAACGATACTGACGATTCCATTTTTATAAATATCATTAATCAATCTGCGGAAAGTTTCGATTTCAGCATCTTCCATTCCCATACACATCACAGAATGTTCAGTCGCAGGCACACTTCCTCCAATCAATTCTTTATCACTATCCGCTCCATAAAATTCTTCCAAAAAGTCAATCGCTGGAATCGTATCTGTTCCTGTAAAATTCAACAAGTGTCCCGCGCCACTCATCATCGCCGCTTCCAATCCTGCCATTCCTCTAAAACTAAAATCATGTGCTTGCCAATCGACTAAGGCTTTGTCACCGCCAGTTTTTTCAGCGTAGCGATCTAAGATTTTTCGATATTGTAAACTCATTGTTGCACTCGTACAAGGCATCCAAATGATACAGGACAAAATCGTTTCTAAGAAATTTGTAATCCAGAAAAATTCTGGCAATGTATTTTTTAAAGTAAACATCGGCATTCTCATTGGCACTAACATTCCTTCTGGCAATGCTTTGATTTCCACAGGCATATACCCTAAGTCGTGCAATGCTTCAATGTGATCGTACGTAATCGCATCAGGACCTAAGTACGCGCTGATTCTTCGTTGGTATTTTTTAATGACTTCTGTTTTTGGTTTTTTGAAGAAATTATTATTGAATTCTTCTTGAAGATATTTTTTGATAAAATATTGTAATCCAAAAAATACAACTTTATCTACGCCCATAACACGGCTTTTACGTGGCGTCCAATTCGAGTAAACTAATTCTGTTCCTTCTGGATATTGTGTGCGATGATCAACTTTGTAACCGTCAGTAAGATGTAGCGTATTCATATTTTTAAGATTTAATAGCGTTATTTAATTTATATAATTTTTGATAGAACACGGATGCCGAGGATTGAGCGAATTAAAGCGGATTTTTTTTCTTCTGTCTTGTTAGATTTTTTTCAAAAAAACAATAATAAGTTTGAGTGAAAATCTGTGTTAATTAGCTCAATTTGTAGCATCTGTATTCCATTTATAATATTGTCGAATTCAAATTTACTTGAGTGAATCCAGATGTATTTTCAATGTTAGAAAATGAATCAGTTGAATAAATATGATCAAATGTTTCTGTCAATTGTTCTAAGCCTCTACTAAAAATTCCATGCGTCACTATCAAAATTAACTTCCCGCAATTCTTTTGTTTTAATTCTTTAGCTAATCCTAAAAATGTTCCTCCACCATCACAAATGTCATCTACTACAACATAAGTCTTTCCTTCCAAGTCGTCGGCATAAACAGTAAAGCCACTTAGCTTTCCAGTTTTTACATCTCGCTTTTTACTTCCTTCGACTACAGGTACGCCATCTAAATGTTGAGAAAGTTTATAGATTTTTTTCAACGCTCCACCATCAGGTGAGACCAATACATAATCTGAATAATTTTGTAAACACATTGTTACAAAATTATGATTCGAGATATTTTTTACTCGATTTAAAACTGCTGAAGTTACTTCTGAGTGTGCATCCAAAATTGTTACACTTTGATAATTTTGAGCATTGAGAATATCTGCATATACTTTTACACTTAAAGATTCTCCTGCTACCATAACTCGATCTTGTCGAGCTGCTGGAAAATAAGGAAGTACCAAATGAATTTTTTCTACCTCCATTCTTCGCAACGCATCAGTTGCAATTAGCAATAATCCAAAATCATTAAAACTGCGCACTCTTGTAGTAATCGTCACTTCATCATTAGCAGCTAAGGTTTCTGAAATTTTAATATGTGGTTCGCCTCCATTAAAAACAAAACTTTCAAAAGCGATGCTTTTTCCAAAAGGACTGAACTGTTGATCTAAATTTAAATATTTCATTTTGCGTATATTTTACACAAATTTAAATGCAAAAAAAATAATACGCAAATATTTTGCGTAATTTTTACACAATTAAATTTTTTGATAGTAATAGGAAACTAAGCAAAGCGATATGCTTAGTAATTTTTTTAATAAAATTAAAATGGATAAGTTGTTGGAAACGAGTGAGTTAGGTTAGATCGAAGAGTAATGTTTATTATTTAAATTTCAAATACCATTCCTTTGTTTTTTAGCTTGTCGTATTTCTTTTTATCAAAATTATAATAGGAGCCAGGGCGACCTCTACCTTCAGATTTCTTTTCTTTGAGTTCTTTAAGGATGTCTAGCTTTAGGAATTTTTTTCTAAAATTTCTACGATCAAGTTCACGATTATGAATGGTTTCATAGAGATTATGAACTTCATCGATCGTAAATTTTTCATTTAACAATTCAAAACCGATAGGTTGGTAAGTAATCTTATTTTGTAATCGTTCGAGTGCACGGTCGAATATTTTTTGATGGTCAAATGCGAGTTTGGGTAATTTATTAATAGAAAACCATTGCGCATCTTCTGCATCAGTAGAAGCAAATAATTCAAATTTGGAACGACGAATTAATCCATAATAAGCAATGGTAACAATACGACTACGAGGATCTCGATTTGGTTCACCAAATGAATATAACTGTTCTAGGAAATTGACTTCGATGCCTGCTTCTTCTTTTAGTTCTCGCTTAACAGCATCTTCCAAAGATTCTTTTTCCAAAACAAATCCTCCTGGAATAGCCCAACTTCCTTTAAAAGGTTGATACTTTCTTTTCACTAAAAGTACAGCTAGTCCTTCTTTGGGTTCATAACCAAATACGATTGCATCGACGGTGAGACTGATGTTAGGAGTTGCCATAATTTATAGTGTCTTTTTATTTTGCGTACAAATTACGGTAATTATTTTGAGAAAATTAAATGTAGCTTTTATTGCAAAAATATACTTTGAATTGCTAGCCTTTTCTAATTTATAAATTAAGTAAACACGCCAAGACGCCTTACTAACAGTATTTAAAAAAAGTTTAATGAATAACTTTTATTTCTAAATAAAAATACTAAATTTGGTCAACCAATTTTTGGTCAACCAATTTTTGCGTCCTTCGAAACAAAAAGCAAACAGAACAAGATGATAGATAATTTTAGTGAGATCAAGGTGGAGACTCCTGTAGATAAGATTATACGACAGATAAGAAGTCTGATTACTTCAGGTCAATTAAATCCAGGAGATAAGTTACCACCCGAACGAAAATTAGCAGAAAAATTAGGAGTTAGCCGAACACATGTCAGAGACGCCATTAGAAAATTAGAATTTTATGGAATTTTAAAAACACTACCTCAAAGTGGAACTTTAGTGGCAGGAATGGGAATTACCGCTTTGGAAGGTTTAATAACAGATGTTTTAAAATTGGAAAAGACCGACTTCAAATCACTAGTAGAAACTCGAATTATCCTAGAAACTAATGGAGCTAAATCAGCAGCAGAAAGAAGAACACCCGAAGATATTATCGAAATTGAAAAAACAATGCTAGCATATGAGGGTAAAGTGAAATCTAACCAATCGGCTGTAGAAGAAGATTTGATGTTTCACTTAAAGATAGCAGAGGCTAGTAAAAATGCTGTTTTAAAATCTTTAATGTTAATTATTACACCAAATATTGTAAAAAGCTTTATTCAATATAAGGTATGTGATGATGCAATTGACAATAAAGTAATTAAAGAACACAGAGCTATATTTCAACATATTATAGATGGTAATGGAGAGGCAGCGAGCGAAGCGATGAAGGAACACTTAAGAGATGTAATTGAATTTGGTAAGTCTATCTAAATATTGATAGATAAAATTACTACTTCATATTTTAGTTAAAAACCATTTTTTAGAAACAAAAAAAACGTTAGATCATGTTTTACAAAACATTCAACTCTAGTTAGTCCTAGTAATGGACTAGCGGATGCTAATCCATTGTATGGTAGATATATAAAGACTCACCTTAATCTACTGACTTTCACTTTTGACATAAAAAATAAACGATAGGAGTGTAACTCAGTTAGGTCTATCAACGATTTGGAATTAACCCCAATTTGATAATTCTATATCACTACCAGTTTTAAATATGTTCGTTTTATGAGCAAATCCTAATGCGAACCTTCAAAAGAATATTTAAATAAATCTTAAAATTATGAAATTAAATTATTTACTTTTTAATCATATCCAAAGCAAAGTAGGCTTTCTTATAGGGATTTTTATGTTCCTAGGATTCCAAGCTATACAAGCAAATGACTTCTCAGATAATTTTGCATCTGAAAGTATTGACGTATTAAAAATTACAGGAACGGTTACTGGTTCTGATGATGGATTACCATTAATCGGAGCTACAGTACTTGTTAGAGGTGCATCAGGTAATGATGTAGGTACAACTACAGACGTAGATGGACGATATGAAATAGATGCTGAACCTACTGATGTATTGGTAATCAGCTATACTGGTATGCAAACTCAAGTAGTACCTATTGATGGAAGATCAAGTATTAACATAGTATTGGAAGTTGCAACGGCATTGATAGATGAAGTTGTAGTTATTGGTTATGGTACTCAGAAAAAATCACACTTAACTGGATCTATTTCTAAAGTTGAAAATAAAAACTTGGATCAGATTGCAGTAGCAAGAGTAGATGATGCACTTATTGGTCAAGTGTCTGGTGTAAATATCCAAGCAAGTTCTGCTGAAGCTGGAGCTGCTCCTACTATTACTATTAGAGGATTTGGATCTATTAATGCTGAATCTGGACCTGCGGTAGTAATTGATGGATTGGTAGTAGACCCTGATTTTTTAAGTAATATGGATATGAATGATATTGCATCATTTGAAGTATTAAAAGATGCAGCATCTGCTGCTATCTATGGTAGTGAAGGATCTAATGGTGTAATCTTAATTACAACTAAGAGTGGTGAAGATGGAAAAACTAAATTTAGCTATGAAACTTTCTTTGGTAGAAAAGAAGCATTTGGTAGTGATAACTATAAGAAGAGCGTAGCTGATTGGGCTGAAAGAGAAATGGCTGAAGCTGGTTTCCTTACTAATAATACACAATATGCATTACAACTAGTTGAAGAAACTGGTATTGATAGAGATTGGCAAGATGTATTCTTCGATGGAGGAAATATTTCAAGTCACTCTTTCTCTGCAAGAGGTGGAAGTAAGAAAACAAAGTTTAGTGTATCTATGAGAACACTAGGAGATCAAGGAGTTGTAATTACTGATGATTACAGATTGTATGCAGGAAAAATTAAGATGGAAACTAAAATCACAGATGATTTAAAATTTGGTTTCAACATCAATCCTTCTTATTCAAAGAGGAGAGCGTTACCTACATCTATTCATAATCCACTTAGACAATCTCCATGGTTACCTATTTTTCACTCAGAAGAAACTCTAAAATATATTGATAGAACGGAGTACCCAGAAGTAGGAATTGGAGATTATTTCTTAGAAGATCATTTGATTAATATCGATATCGATACTACTGATGAGCAAGGTTCTAGTAGACCTCGTACTTCAGGAGATATGAATCCTTATGCTCAGTATGTAGAAAGAGAGCATTATGAATTTAAGACTAAAATGTTAGCTCGGACTTTTGTAAGCTATAAAATTGCAAAAGGACTTACAGCGAAAACATCATTAGGTGCGACGATAGAAAATCGTAAAAGAACTAGATATGATGGAGTACTACACCATGCATCAGCAAGTAGAGCTTCTTATCAGTTACAGAACAGAGTACGAAATAGATTGATTTCAGATAATACAATCTCTTATAATAGAGATGTTGAAAAGCATGCATTTAATGCACTTGTAGGTGCAACTATCCAAAGAAGACAAGTTGAGAATAGTGTAATACAAGGTACTGGATTTACTAATGATTTATTGAAAAATTTACAAGGAGCAACTACAGTTTCTGAATTTGAAGAGATTAACATTGAAAAAAATAAGCTAGGTTATTTCGCAAGGATTAATTATGTATTTGATAATAAATACTTACTTAATGCTTCTTTTAGACGAGATGCAAGTTCTGTTTTTGGTGTAGACTCAAAATGGGGTAACTTCCCTGCAATCTCTGTAGGTTGGAATGCACACAACGAAAGTTTCTTAAGTAATAATAACGATGCAGTAAGTAGATTAAAGTTCAGAGTTAGTTATGGATTTACAGGAAATGAGAATTTCACAGTAGGAGATGATATTATTAATAACTATCCATACTTAGCATTATTGAATACTTCGAATGCTATTACGGCTGGAGGTATTACTCCAGGTGTATCTGCTCTTAATATTGCAAATACATTGTTACAATGGGAAGCTTCAAGAGAGTTCAATCCTGGACTTGATTTCGGATTTATGAATAACAGAATTACAGGATCACTTGATTACTATGTAAGAACTAGTGATGAGTTATTATTAGAAAATCCTGTTTCTTACGTTACTGGTTTCGATGCTGGTATTGTAAATCTAGGAGAAGTACGTAATAGTGGATTTGAATTAGAAATAAGAACTAGAAATATTGCTAATGGTAGATTTAAGTGGAGTACAACTTTCATTGCATCAACTAATCAAAATGAACTACTTAGTTTCGGAGAATCTAATGGTGCATTATTAGAAGATGGATTTGGTCGTAATTCACAATGGATAAATTTAATAGGTAATCCAATCTCATCTTTCTACGGATTTGTAAAAGATGATGAATTAGCTACTCAATATTATGACTCACCTTATATTCCAATTAATGGAGTATCAGAAGATGTAATCGTTAAAGATTTGAATGGTGACGGTTTAATTACAAATGATGACAAGACTATTCTTGGAGATCCTTACCCAGACATCATTTGGAGTCTTACTAATGAAGTTGCAATTGGTAGTTTTGATTTTTCAGTTATGATTCAAGGAAGCCAAGGTGCTGAAATAAGAAATGTTGGAGATCAATATTTTGGAACACACTGGCAAGGAAGTACTACTGATGTACAACAAGTGATTGATGATGGAATTATTTCTCATGAGTCTTTCCTTCAAGAAAGAATTCATACTGATGAAATTGTACAGAGTGCAGGTTATTTCTCATTAAGAAATATCAACATTGGATATAATTTCACAAAGGATCAATTATCAAGAATTGGTCTAGGAGGATTAAGAGTTTACTTATCAGGTCAGAATGTAATTTACCTTACATCTGATGAGTACAATGGATTCAATCCTGAATTTATTGATAATAATAACACTCCAAGAGCTTATGGTTCTCAAAGAGCGGGTACACCTTTATTTAGAACATTCACAGGTGGTATTAACGTTAATTTTTAATTTAAAAAAAAAAGAATAATGAAATATACTAAATATATAATTCTTGTAGCTATTGGATTAATGTTCCATTCTTGTGATGATGAATTTTTAAATCCATTACCAGATTCAGCTATTGTTGTAGATTCATTTTTTGCAACTGATGCTGATGTATTATCTGGGATTATAGGAATCTACGATGCTTTACAAGGAGTTAATGAGAATACAGAAACAAATATTACAAGAGCTAATCGAGGATTACAATTTGAATATATGTTATCTGAAATGCGTAGTGATAATACACGTACTGCAACTTTAGAAGGTACTAAAGCTGACTTTCATAGGTATAGAGTTGACGCTAACAATATACAGTCGGAAGATATGTATCAGTCAATGTATGAAGTGATTTTTAGAGCAAACAATGTTTTAGAATTTATAAATATTGCTGACGAAGACAATCAAGTTAGCTATACAGCTGAAGCTAGATTTTTAAGAGCGTTTGCTTATTTTAAATTAGTAAGATTGTTTGGTGATGTGCCTTTAGTAACTTCATTAGTAGGTCCTGCTGAAAATGAATTACTTTTTACTAGAGCATCTACATCAGAAGTTTATACGCAAATCGTTGCAGACTTAGAAGTAGCAATTTCAGGTTTAGATAATAGTTTTAAATCAAGAGCATCTAAAGCAGCAGCTCAAGGTCTTTTGGCTAAGGTATATTTAACACAACCAAGTCCAAATTATTCAGAAGCTCAATCATTATGTGAAGCTATCGTAACTGGTGGAGAATTTAGTTTAGAAGAAAGTTTTAATGATGTATTTTATGATGAATTGAATGATGAAATTCTTTTTGCTGTTCAATATGAATCAGGAAACACTTTAGAAAGTCAAAGCTTTTCATCTGAATTTACAGCGACATTCCGTCAAGGTAGAGAAGATGGTCATAACATGGTTAATGATAATCTTATAGCTGTATTTCAATCTATTGGAGGAAATAGAACAGAGACTTCTTTTTGGAATACTGGTCAATGGAATGAAGTAGCGAAGTTCTTCCCTGAAGGAACTGATATTACAGTTACTCCTCCTACTTATGGACCAAGTCCGCGTGATGCGGGTAATGATGTAATTGTTTTACGTTATGCAGATGTATTGTTGATGCATGCTGAATCTATCATGGCAGGAGGAGCATCCACAAATGATAGTGGTGCGATTGATTCTTATATGGCAGTTAGAGTAAGAGCAGGATTTGATGCTTTAGCAGATCGTCCTTCTACACTTACTAGAGAAGCTTTATTAGATGAAAGACGTGTAGAGTTAGCATTTGAAAATCAACGTTTTTACGACTTGAACAGATTCGGAATTGCTGATGCAATATTAGGTGCACATGCTGCCGAAATGGGATACTCTGATTATAGTGCTAGACAATTATTATTACCAATCCCTGCAAGAGAGATTAATCTTAGTGGTGGATTATTAACTCAGAATCCTGGGTATTAATAAAGAAGTTACTTTAAAATGTCTAGATGAGATTAGAAAAAAATAATTTTTTCTAATCTCATCAGGCTTCTTAAAACAACTTCAAATAAATATTAAAAATTTTAAAAACTTAACAATGAAAAATAAATTTAATTTTATTGTAAGAGCGACTAAAGTCTTATTATGCTTAGCTATTATAGGCATTAGCTTTAATAGTTGTCAAGATGCTTTTGACTTTGAATTGCCAGAAGCAAACTCTTTAGATGATACCAACTTACCAGTAGCGAACTTTTCTTTCGCTTCTACTTTAGATGATTTTAGAACGATTAAGTTTACTAATCTTTCAACGGAATCTACGACTTATGAATGGGATTTTGGTGGAGAAACATCAACGGATAGAGACCCTGAATTTACATTTTCAGGAGAAGGTACATTTCCAGTTACATTAACTTCTAGTGATGGAAGAGGAGAATCTAATACTATAACTTTAGATGTAGAAGTAGTAGAAGGACCATTTCAACCAATTATTGTTGAACCAGGTTTTGAAGATAATACTTTACCTGATGGTTCAGGTGATGGACGTGACTCTTGGAGAAACAATGATTTAGGAGGTGTTATCCAGATTACAGGTAGCCCAGTAACATTTGGAGATCAAGGTGCTAAAATGCCTGATGACCAAACTCGTATTGGATATCAAGAGATAGCTGTAGAAGCTAATACAACTTATGACCTAAGATTTTGGTACACTATGTTGGATAATGCATCTGACCCATGGATAACTGTATCTGTATTAGGAGTAACACAATTTGGAGGAACTTTTTCAGCTACTCAAGATGCTCTTGATAATACACTAGGTGCGGTAACTGTAAATGATATTTCTAATCCTGATGAATATTTAGAGCAGAAATTAACTTTTAACTCTGGAGACAATGATGTTGTTGCTATTTATTTCTTCAATGGACCTGTTGAAGGTAGATTAGATAATTTTTCAATTGAAGTTGGAGATGCAGGTTCAGTACCTCCTTCGGCTGGATTTGATATAGCACAGAGTGCGTCTGACTTTTTAGAGTATGCATTTACTAATACATCTATTGATGGTGAAACTTATGCATGGGATTTTGGTGATGGAAATACATCAACGGATGAATCTCCAACTCATATTTATGCTACTCCTGATACATATACTGTTACTCTAGAAGTTACAAGTGCATCTGGTTTATCAGCTATCTTAAGCAAAGATGTAGACATACAAGCACCAGTAACTGCAGATTTTTCTGTTGTTGTAGATGCAGATGATTACCAAACTATTCATTTAATGGATGAGTCCATAGGAGCAGTTGAGTTGTTATGGGAATTTGGAGATGGTTTCCAATTTACAGGAATGAATCCTTCACATACTTATGCGGCAGATGGAGTTTATACAGTAACCTTAAATGCTTATAGTTTGACTGGTTTGATGTCGGAAGCAACTGCCCAAGTAGTCATTGCTCAAGGATTTATTGTACAGGTTCTTAATGGTACATTTGATGAATTTACAAATAATACTGGTGACAATGCTGATGGTTGGGATATGACACCAAACAGTACTGTAGTGGATAATAATGGAAATACTATTCCTAGTCCATATGCAGGACTATGGGATAACGATGATTTGAACGCTTACATTGATGCAACTTATTGTACCAATGAGCAACCTGGATCAACTAGTAGTGGGAATAACGGAACGAGAGGAGCCAAATTCAGTAACAGTTGTCGTCGATTATATCAAGTTGTTGCTGTTGAGCAAGGGGCTGAATATACTTTTTCAATAGATACTCGTTCAGAGGCAATGGGAGTAAATACAGAAGTATTTCTTTTAAATACTGAAATCTCAGATGAGTTGGGTATTGATGCCAATCCTTCTGGTGACGCTGCTGTTGATGCTTACTTAAATATCACTAATGACTTTAATACTGATAGTGAGGTATTCGCAACCAACAGTTTTATGTTTACACCGACTACAAGTCAGATAGTAATTTATGTAAGATCTTTAAATGCTGTTGATGGCAGTAATGAGGTCTTCCTTGATAACGTAACTATTGAGTAAATAAACTTTTTAGTTTTTGTTGAAAAATAAAAACCACCTAGTCTTAGGATTTGGACTGGGTGGTTTTTAAATAACTTCTTTTTTATAAAAATGCTAAGATTGAAATTTTTAAAAAAAAATAACAACGTATTTACGGTTTTAATTGCTTCACTAATACTTCTTTTTTTAGCAAGTTGCGAAAAAGAGTATCCACAAGGACCAAGACCTAGTTCAGGTTCTAGTTCCAATACCAATTCTAATACATCCAATCAATTAGTAGAAGGAGTAGATTACTTCTTACCTCATATTGATTTGGCAAATTGGAAAGTAACACTTCCTATTGGAAGTAGTAGCCCAACAGAAATTAAGCCACCTGAGATTTCAAATTATGCAAATAATTCTATCTTAAAAGATTTTATGTATAATGATTCTACAGATGGATCATTAGTTTTCTATACATACCCAGGCGGAGCAACTACAACAAATTCAACATATCCCAGAACAGAACTTAGAGAATTAATAGACGGCGGAGATGGCAAAGACAATTGGACTTTTGCCGAAGGTGGAAGAATGAAAGGAACATTATCCCTAACAGAAATATCTACTGATGCAGGAGGTAATCCGCACAGAACTATTATCATGCAAATACATGGTAGACTGACAGACACCCAAAAGAACTTAATAGGAGCAAGTGATAACAATGCTCCTCCAATGTTAAAAATATATTGGCAGGATGGAAGAGTAAGAGTGAAAACTAAAGAACTAAAAGATCTAAATGCAACTTATACAGAGTCGCTATATACGAGTGCGTGGGAAGATGATGACGGGTTTTATTTTTCAGAAGAAGTTAATAATGATAAATTTACTTTAGAAATAATTGCATCAGAGGGAAGGATGGAAATCATAATGAATGATAGCGAGTCGAAAGTTTATGAAGGTATTCATATGGAAAAATGGGGCGTATTTGAAAATTATTTTAAAGCAGGAAATTATCTTAATTCGACAAATGATCAAGCATTTGCGCAAGTAAAATATTACGATTTAGTAGTTAACCATTAACTATGGTGGTTAACTTTTTTTATACAGTTTTGAAATGAGATAAAGTAGATTTCTATTCTAAATTTTAACTTTAATAGAATAGAGATTCTACTTTACTTTTAAAAAAACAATGCAAGAACAAACAAATATATTTAGAAAGATCTATTTGCTATTATTAGCAATAGGACCTGGTATTTTTGCTATCGGTTACACGATAGGAACAGGAAGTGTTACCTCAATGATAGTGGCAGGAAGTCAATTCGGAATGCAATTACTTTGGGTTTTGTTTTTGAGTTGTTTATTCTCTGGAGTATTGATGGAAGCTTATGGACGATATAGTTTAGTAACAGGAGAGACCGCTTTATACAGTTTTCGAAAAAATCTCAAATTTGGAAAACTAATATCTATACTAATAATAATAGGAATCACCTTTGGGCAGTGGAACTCTCTAATTGGAATTTTAGGAATTTCTGCCAATGCGATTTTTGAAACTTTATCACTTTTTATTCCAGTTATAAAAGGCTACGAATATCAAAGTGTTTTAGCGATTGCATTAACCATAATAGGAAGTATGTATTATTTTCTGTGGCATGGGACATATTCTTTTTTTGAAAAAATATTATTAGTGTTTGTCTCATTTATGGGATTATCATTTTTTCTTTCCTTATTTATTATTTTACCTGACCCAAAAGAAATCGTTAATGGCTTTGTTCCATCTATTCCACAAGTAGAAGGAGGTAGAATGTTGGTTGCCGCATTTGTAGGAACAACTATGGCATCAGCTACTTTTCTATCACGACCATTATTTGTACAAGGGAAAGGATGGACTAAGGATAATTTAAAAGAACAATCAAAAGATGCCCGATGGGCAGCTATTTTAATTTTTATAATTAGTGCTTCTATTATGGCTGTTGCGATGGGAGCATTTTATCAAGATGGAAAAGTTGTGGAGAAAGTTTTAGATATGGTAACAGCATTGGAACCTATAGCAGGAAAATTTGCGATAGCTGTTTTTTTCTTAGGAACATTAGCGGCAGGGTTATCTTCGATTTTTCCAATATTGATGATCACACCTTTAATGATTGCAGATTATCAAGATGGAAAATTAGATATGAGCTCTAATAGATTCAAAATCCTAACTGGAGTTGCGTGTGTCATAGGATTGAGTGTTCCGATATTTGGAGCTAACCCAATCAAGGCGCAAATCATGACTCAAGTATTTAATGTATTTGTATTGCCTTTGGTCATCATAGGAATTTTTATTTTAATTAATAGAGAAGATTTAATGGGAAAACACAAAGCAGGTTTACTACTTAACTCAGGAATATTAACCGCTTTGATTTTTGCATGTATAATTTCATATAACGGAGTGATTGCTATTATTGAAAGTTTTCAAAAAGTACCAGTACCAGTTAATTAATTAAAAAATTGATTCTCAGAAAGAATATATTTTGAAAAAAATTAAGAAACTACAAATCATCATCATCATGTTCCTTGGAGCAACGCAATTAGTATTTGCGCAAAGTCATCCTAATTTGATTTTGACAAAAAAAGGAGTAGAAGAGATTCGAAAGAATTTGGGAACCGTTCCGATGTTTGATGTAGCTCTTGCTAAAGTCAAAGCAGAAGTAGATGCTGAAATAGAAATCGGAATCCAAGTTCCTATTCCTAAAGACATGTCGGGAGGTTACACTCACGAACGTCATAAACTCAATTTCTTTATTCTACAAAAAGCAGGTAACCTTTATCAAATAACAGGAGAAGAAAAATACGCAGAATACATCCGACAACATTTATTAGCTTATGCTAAAATGTTTCCAACATTACCTAAGCATCCTACTGATAGAAGTTATGCAACAGGTAAGATTTTTTGGCAATGTTTGAACGATGCGAATTGGTTAGTTTATGTAAGTCAAGCTTATGATTGTGTGTATGATTTTATGTCAAAAAAAGAAAGAGACTTCGTTGAAAAAGATCTCTTTCGTCCATTAGCAGAATGGGTTTCTACAGAGAATCCAAAGTTCTTTAATCGAGTGCATAATCATAGTACGTGGGCAAATGCAGCAGTAGGAATGATTGGTTTAGTAATGAATGATAAAGAGCTAATTCAACGCGCGCTTTATGGTTTGGAAAATGATGGATTAGATAACTCAATGGTAGATAATGATGGTGGATTTATAAAAGTGGAAGGGCAAAATAAAGCAGGCTTCTTTGCTCAATTAGATTTTTCTTTTTCACCAGATGGACATTTTACGGAAGGACCTTATTACCTTCGTTATGCGATGACTCCATTTTTGTTATTTGCAAAATCATTATCAAATACTCGCCCTGAGTTAAAAATATATGATTATAGAAATGGAATTTTAGAGAAATCTATTTATTCTCTTTTATATGAAACTGATGCACAAGGAAGATTCTTTCCAATCAATGATTCGCAGAAAGGAATGTCTTGGAATTCACGAGAAGTAGTAGCAGCGGTTGATATTGCTTACCTCGATTTTGGTAATGATCCGATGTTACTTTCTATTGCTCAGAAACAAGGTAAAGTCACGCTCGATGTTGCAGGTTTTAAAACGGCAGCTGACATCGAAAAAGGTTTGACTATTCCATTTGAACATAAATCAATTTCCTACACAGATGGAGCGGAAGGTAAGCATGGTGGTTTGGGAATATTACGAACTGATAATGCTGACGGAGAGGAAACATGTGTAGTCGCAAAATACGCAGCTCATGGAATGGGGCATGGTCATTTTGACAAACTTTCCTATTCACTTTATGATGAAGATGGAGAAGTGATTCAAGACTATGGCGCAGCTCGTTGGGTAAACATTGACCAAAAAGGTGGTGGTCGATATTTAAAAGAAAATCAAACATTTGCGAAGCAAACAGTAGGACATAATACTTTAGTGGTCAATGAAATATCTCACTATGAAGGTAAAGTCAAGGCAGCTGAAGCAAGTCATCCTGATCAATATTTTTTTGATATAAAAAATCCAAATGTTCAAGCAGTAAGTGCAAAAGAACTTCACGCTTATCCTGATGCAATGATGCATCGAACTTTGGTTTTGTTAAAAGATAAAAATTTTAGAAATCCATTATTGATTGATGTTTTTAGAGTAGAATCAAAAAATGAAAATCAATATGATTTGCCAACTTGGTTTCATGGTCATTTGCTCGCTACCAATTTTGATTACGCTACGCAAATGAATAGTTTGACTACCCTTGGAAAAGATCATGGGTATCAGCATATTTGGAAAGAAGCAAGTGGGCAATCTTCAGACAAAGGAAATCAAATTACTTGGTTTGCACATCAAGGAGATGGAGGAGGAGAAGTGAATGGAAAAATTTTCACGATGACTACTTCTTCTGAAAATAATGATGAATTAATTTTTGCAAGAGCAGGAGCGAATGATCCGAATTTTAATTTAAGAAATGATCCTGTTTTTATTCAAAGAAGAAAAGCAGGGAATAGCGTTTTTGCTTCGGTAATAGAATCGCATGGAACTTACGATGCAGTTTCTGAAACGCCTTCGACTCCTTTTTCCGAATTGAAATCTGTGGAAGTAATTCATGATTCTAAAGATTATACAGTAATACAAATTACACATCAAACTGATAAAGTTTGGTTATTAGCGATAGCAAATACTGATGCATCTGAAAAGAAAAGTCATCAAGTAAAATTAAAAAGTAAAACGCTAATTTGGCAAGGACCTTTTATTTTAAAATAAAAAGTAATTGTTTAGTAAGAGACCCCAACGGGGTCAAACAAAATAGCAAGGGGCATCGCCCCTTGTAAAATAAAATTTGAAGTTAGCCCTGAAGGGGCGAAATATATTAATTACTGTTTCGCTCTTTCAGAGCTTCCTTCAAATTTGTTTCTTTCAAGGGGCGCTGCCCCTTGCTATTCTGTTAAACCCCGTTGGGGTTAAATTACTAAACAGTTAGATCTGAACAATGAAGTTATTTTAAAATAATTTCAATATTAACTAAAATATTTTTTTTGTAAAAACAATGTTACAACATGACAGAAATTAAACCTACTCAACCGTACTTCCTACAACAAGATCAGGAATGGGAACAAGTTAATCCACTTTTGCGACGACAAATTCATGGCTATGATTCTAAGATCATGCTAGTAGTTGCTGACTTCAAAACAGGTGGAATCGGAGACCTACACAATCACCATCATTCTCAAGTTACTTATGTACAAAGTGGAAAATTTGAAATGACAATTGGTGACGATGTACGTATTATCAAAGGAGGAGATTCTTATTATATTCCTACAATGGTAATGCATGGATGTAAATGCTTAGAAGCAGGAACCTTGATTGATGTATTCAGTCCTGCAAGAGAAGATTTTTTACAATAATGATTTAAACACTTTGTAACATCAATCAATTTTGATTGATGTTACAGAGTATAAGTTTTTAAACAAAACAAACGAAAATGAAAATTAAAGGATTACGATGGTGGGTAGTTGGACTAATTGCATTAGCAGCAGTCATCAACTATATTGACCGTCAGGCGATGGGAGTGCTCTGGCCAGAAATAGCCAAAGATCTCTATCCTGAAAAAACTGATTTTGAACGAAAAGATATTTATGCAATCATCTCTGTGGTGTTTATGTTTGCGTATGCTTTTGGTCAAGCTATTTTTGGAAAAATTTTTGATTGGGTGGGAACACGTTTTGGATTTGCATTATCAATTGGAGTTTGGTCGATAGCGACTGCACTGCATGCGTTTGCACAAGGGCTATTAAGTTTCAGTATTTTCCGTGGACTCTTAGGAGTTGCAGAAGCAGGTAATTGGCCTGGAGCTGCGAAAGGAAATGCAGAATGGTTTCCAACAAAAGAACGTGCATTTGCACAAGGAATTTTTAACTCGGGTGCTGCGTTGGGAGGAATTGTTTCAATACCTCTTATTGCTTTCTTGACAATATATTTTAAGTGGCAAATGATTTTTGTTGTGGTAGGTTTGATAGGTTTGCTATGGTTAATACCTTGGCTGTATTTGGTGAAGTCTCCACCTAAAGAGCACCCATGGTTGACAGATGACGAAAAACAATATATACTAAGTGGTCAAAAAAATCAGGATGCAGATAGTGATGGTGAATTTGATGAAGGCTATAATCCATCTACTGGAAAATTATTAGGTCATAAGCAAAGTTGGGGTGTTATCATTTCTTCTGCGGCGATTGATCCGATATGGTGGTTGTTCGTAGTTTGGATTCCGATTTATTTGTATGAAGTATATGGAATGAATGTCAAAGAAATCGGACTGTATGGTTGGGTTCCTTATGCAGGAGCAATGGTAGGAGCATGGTTTGGAGGTCTTTTGGCTCAGAATAAATTAAAGTCAGGTTGGAGTGTAGATAGAACTCGTAAGTATGTTATCACATTAGGTTGTCTAATCATGTTGCCAACATTACTATCAATGTCTCTACCTGGAAATCCTTCAGTTCTTGCTAAGTTTGGAGTAAGTCCAGCAACTACAAAAATTGTTGCTGAACCTGGAGTGAAAAAATTGTTTAGTTACGATTCATTTAAAGATCTTACAAAAGACGAAGGCTTTATAAAAAAACATAAAGGAAAGGATGCTACTTCAATTGCAGCTGATCCTCAGGTGATTACTGCAATAGCTGCTGCAAAAAAGAAAGCAGAAGCGAATGTTGCAGATTTAATTAAAGCTGAAGCTCCAGCAGAAGATATAGCAGATGCTAGATTTAATGCTCCGACTAATTCAACGTTAGCTTCGCTAGGTAACTTGGAAGAAATAAATAGTGCTAAAAATATTGCTGCAACAATTTCAGTAATTCTTATGGCTATCATCCTATTTGGATTCCAAACAGCAATTGGAAATGTTCAAACTTTACCAAGTGATTTCTTCGGTGGAAAGACAGTTGGAACATTAGCAGGTATAGCGGGAATGGCAGCGAAGTTTAGTGCGGCAGGTTTAGTGAGATTTGTTCCTTGGTTAACTTCGGATGGAAACTATTCAATTGCATTTGCCATTGGTGCAGGATTAGCATTAATTGCTATGGCAAGTATTTGGATTTTATGTCCTAAAATTGAACCATTGAAACCTACAGATTAAATAAATAAAAAATCGAAAGCGCAAATTTAAAATACTAACACATTGAATAAAGAATTTGATTTTTTTTAAATTCGCTGCTCATAATACAATTATAAAAACTTATTAAAATTTTAAAAAAAAAGAATAATGGAATCACAAGTAAAAGTAGCTATTGTAACAGGTGCCACTAGAGGAATTGGTTTAGCAGTAGCAAAACGATTAGGTAAAGATGGATTTACTGTAATAGTAAACGGTCTTGATCATGAAAAAGGAGCTAAAAAAGTTGAAGAACTTATAGCCGAAGGAATTAAGGCGGAGTATTACGGATTTGATGTTACAGATGAAAAAGCTGTAACTGAGAACATTACCAAAATTGGTGAGAAGTTTGGACGAATTGATGTGCTTGTAAATAATGCAGGTGGATTAGGTGGACGTTCTAGATTTGAAGTAATGACAACAGATTTTTATAGAAAGGTAATGGCTCTAAATTTAGATTCAGTATTCTTTGCTTCGAGAGCGGCAATACCTTTTCTTAAAAAAGGAGAGCATCCTACAATAATTAATTATACCTCAAATGCAGGATGGAATGCAGGTGGACCAGGAGCAGGAATGTATGGAACATCTAAAGCTGCAGTTCATACTATTACGAGAGCATTAGCAAAAGATTTAGCTGAATATAATATTCGAGTAAATGCTGTTTCTCCTGGAACAATTGATACTGATTTCCATATTGGAATTAAATCAACTAAGCCAGAAGTATTCAAATCTTGGGCAAATAATATTATGCTAAAAAGATTAGGTCAACCTGAAGATGTTGCTGGTGTTGTTTCTTTCCTAGCTAGTAAAGATGCTGCATTCTTAACTGCCGAAACTATTCAAGTAGGTGGTGGTCAAGCATTAGGAATCTAATATTAAATATTTAAAGTTGTTTAAGAATGTCTTAATTCATTAAGACATTCTTAAACAACTTTTTTATAAAAAAAATAAAGAGTAAAGAAACCACCGATAATAGCTCGTTTGTGACGGGAGCCAATTTTGATATTAATGGTGGATTAGCTTTCTCATAACATTTATAACAATCAAATTACATTTATGAAAAAAGTAGTCACTTTTGGAGAAATCATGCTAAGGCTGACTCCTCCAAATTGGAAAAGATTTTCTCAAGCCAGTTCCTTCGAAGTAATTTATGGAGGTGGAGAAAGTAATGTAGCAGTTACATTAGCTAATTACGGAATCCCAACTCAATTTGTAACAAGACTTCCACAAAATGATATTGGAGAATGTGCATTGATGGAAATGCGAAAGCGAGGTGTAGGTACTCAACATATAGTTAGAGGAGGTGAGCGATTAGGTATTTACTTTTTGGAAATAGGAGCAGTTAGTAGAGGAAGTAAAGTAGTATATGATCGAGCGCACTCAGCCATGTCAACTATCCAAGCTGGAATGGTAGATTGGGAAGAAGTATTCAAAGATGCAGATTGGTTCCATTGGACAGGAATCACTCCAGCAATATCTCAAGGTGCTGCTGACGCTTGTCTTGAAGCAATTCAAGTTGCCAATAAAATGGGCGTAACAGTTTCTACTGATTTGAATTACCGTAAAAAATTATGGAAGTATGGTAAAGAACCAGGAGAAGTAATGCCTGCTTTGGTTGCAGGTTGTGATATTATTTTAGGAAATGAAGAAGATGCTGAAAAGCATTTCGGTTTACACCCTGAAGGACTTGACGTTACCGCAGGTCATGAGGTGGATGCCAAATCCTATTTATCAGTATTGCAACAATTAATGGAAATGTTTCCACGTGCAAAAAAAGTTATTACTACTTTAAGAGGTTCTATTAGTGCTTCACATAATACATGGTCAGGTGTTCTTTATGACGGCAAGACTTTGTATGAAGCGCCAACTTATCAGATCACTCACATCGTAGATAGAGTAGGAGGTGGAGATAGTTTTATGGGCGGCTTGATTTATGGTTTGTTAAATTATCCAGATGATGATCAAAATGCATTGAACTTTGCAGTAGCAGCATCTTGTTTGAAACATACCATTTATGGAGATGCTAATTTAGCTACTAAAGAAGAAGTTGAAAAACTAATGAGTGGAGATGCAAGTGGTAGAGTAGCAAGATAATTGAAAAATTGAAAATGGAGAATTAAATTTCTCCATTTTCAATTTCTAATTTTTAATTTTCAAATAATAAAATGGCAAGATTTACAAGAATTGAAGTAGCGCAAAAAATGAAAGAACAAGGCATGGTTCCTCTGTTCTATCATTCAGATATAGAAATTGCAAAAAAGGTTTTGCAATCTATTTATAAAGGTGGAGCAAGATTATTAGAGTTCACTAATCGTGGTGATTATGCACATGAAGTATTTGCAGAACTCTATAAATTTGCGATGAAAGAAATGCCCGATTTAATCATGGGCGTAGGTTCCGTAACAGATGGCGGAACAGCTAGTTTGTATTTACAATTAGGAGCTAACTTTGTAGTGACTCCTGTTTTCAGAGAAGACATTGCAATCGTTTGTAATCGAAAAAAAGTAATGTGGTCACCAGGTTGCGGAAGCTTAACAGAGATTGCAAAAGCTGAAGAACTAGGTTGTGAAATTGTAAAATTATTCCCAGGAAGTACCTACGGGCCAGGATTTATAAAAGCAATAAGAGGTCCTCAACCGTGGACGAATGTTATGCCAACAGGTGGCGTTTCTACAGATCCTGAAAATCTAAAAGCATGGTTTGCCGCAGGTGCATATTGTGTAGGAATGGGTTCGAAGTTAATGGTCAAAGATAAAGCAGGAATGTTTGATTTTAAAAAAATAGGAACACATACTAAGAACACATTAAAATTAATTAAGCAAATTAGAAACACAGCTTAGAATAAAAAAATCGTAATCATTCAGAAGCGAGAATAGAGAATAGAGAGCAGAGATCTAAAAATGAATTGAATATTTAAGGTTCTCTTCTCCCTCAAAAAAATGGTCTCTACTCTCTCTTCTAATCAGTTACAAAAAATCAACATATCATGAAATCTTTTCTAAAATTTTCGACTTACGTAATTGTATTGCTATCATTAGTAATCTCAGGATGTAGTAGTTCCCAAACTGCTTCAAAAAAAGGTAAGTCGAAAGCACCTAACATTGATTTGACACATTGGAAAGTTACCATACCAACGCCGAGAGCCGATGGTAAAGCGATGGAAGTATCTCCTCCTGATATATTTGATTATCCGAATATAGAAGCATTAAAAGAATTTATGTATCCTGATTCATCGGATGGTTCAATTGTATTTCATGCTTATCCAGGTTCGACAACTTCTAATACAAAGTACTCAAGAACAGAGCTTCGAGAACAAATGGTATCAGGAAAAAATTCTACGAATTGGACCTTCAAAGATGGTGGACGAATGAAAGTCAAAATGGCAATTGATCAAGTTTCTAAAGATGCCAATGGAAAAGAACATAGAATTATTATTGCACAAATTCACGGAAGATTGACCAACGAACAAAAAAAATCAATTGGTCAAAAAGATAACAATGCTCCTCCAATTCTAAAAATATATTATGACAAAGGTAAAATCAGAGTAAAAACCAAAGTCTTAAAAAATACAAAAGCAGTTGATGCAGATATCTTAGATAAGAAAGCATGGGGTGATGATGATGGTTATAATTTTGAAACACCTGTGGGCAAAGGAGAAAAATTCACACTTGAAGTAATTGTATCTGACGGACGTATGGAAATAGTATTGAATGGCTGGCAAAAAAAGGTTTATAAAGGAGTTCATATGGAACGATGGGGAGTTTTTGAAAATTATTTTAAAGTTGGAAATTATTTCCAATCAAGAGATAAAGGTTCATATGGTAAAGTGAAAATTTATGAACTAGAAGTAAGTCATTAATATTTATTCTAAACAGTTTTGATTTTTTTAAACTCAACAAATAAGCATAATTTTTTTACATATTCATCTTGCTTAAAAACTGGATGAAATTTAATTCAAGAAGGCGTTTACTAAAATCTTTAAGATTTAGTAAACGTCTTTATTATATAAAAAATAGAACAAATAACTATGAGATACTTTTTCAATCTATTCGCACTCACCTTTCTTTTTTTTAGTTGTCAAAATAATTCATCCAATATCAGTTTCTCTGGGACTACTGTAAAAAATGCAGCGGAGTTACAAGAAGCGATTAACAATGCTTCTGAGGGAGATGAAATAGTTTTGGCAAATGGTATTTGGAAAGATGTAGAAATAAAATTTAAAGGAAAAGGAACAGAAGACAAACCTATCAAATTAAGAGCTGAAACAGCAGGCAAAGTTACTATCGAAGGCAAGTCAGATTTGAAATTTTCAGGAGAATATTTAATCGTAGAAGGACTACATTTTAAGAATGGATTCACACCTTCTAATGCCGTGATTACATTTAGAATGGAAGAAGATTCGCTTGCTCATCATTGTCGAGTGACCAATTGTGTAATCGAAGATTACAATCCAGCACAAAGAGATAAAAAAGATCATTGGGTAGAATTTTGGGGAAGACATAATATGTTAGACCATTGTTATTTGGCTGGCAAATCTAATCAAGGTCCTACGCTAAGAGTTGACATCAAAGGAAATGAGAGCATCAATAATTATCATCAAATCGTCAATAATCATTTTGGACCTCGACCTCGAAAAGGTGGACCAAGAGCGGAGACCATTCAGATAGGAGATAGTTATACTTCCATGTCGCCATGCTATACGAATGTCTCTGATAATTTATTTGAAAGATGTAATGGTGAGGTCGAAGTCATTTCGAGTAAGACTAATTTTAATCAATTTAGAAATAATGTTTTTTATAAATGCGAAGGTTCGTTAGTAACTCGACATGGAAATTACTGTACCATTGATGGTAACTATTTTATAGGTGATGAAAATAATAATATAGGTGGAGTACGAATTATAAATACAGGACATTGGGTAACGAATAATTATTTCTACAACTTAAAAGGAGAAGCATTTCGAAGTCCACTTGCGGTGATGAATGGTATTCCGAAATCTCCACTTAATAGATATAATCAAGTTACAGATGTTGTTGTCGCACATAATACTTGGGTTAATTGTAAGTCGCCTTTGCAATTTGGAGTAGGTACTAATATCAGTCAAGCAGAAGTGCTTCCTAAATCTGAAATCAGATCAGCTCGCCCTATCAGAACTACAGTTGCCAATAATATTATTTATAATGAAATAGGCGATGCAATGCCTGTGGTTGCTCATGATAAAATTGATGGAGTGAAATTTAAAAGTAATATCATCAATAATCAAAATGTAGATTTTGAAAAAATAGAAGGTATAACATCCAAAGTGTTTGAGGTGACGAAAGTGGGGGAGAGTATTGTAGCGCCTTCGGCAAATTTTTCAGATGTAGAATTGTATAAAGGTTTTGATTTTGAGACAATTGAAAAAGATATTTTTGGAAATAATCGTGGAGATGATAATTTTGTAGGAGCATTGTTAGGTACAGGAGCAAAAGATCCTAATATCTTAGATTATTCAAAATATGGAGCAAGTTGGTATTCAAGTGAAAAAGAAAAAACTATTGTTCAAATACTTGCCGCTACTAGTCAATCAGGAGATTTAGTAAAAAAAATAACAGAGGCAAAGTCAGGAGATATCATAGAATTAGCATCAGGAGATTATGAAATTTCAAATAGTCTATTGATTAATAAAGAATTGACTATTCGCTCAAAAGATAAAAATAACAAAGCTCAAATCAATTTCTCAGGAGAAGCTAGTACACCTTTATTTGAAATGAATCCAAGAGGAGATTTGAATTTGGAACATCTTATTTTAAAAGGAAAAGATACACAGTACGCATTTGCAACGCTAAAGAAAAATATGTCGAGCCTTTATAATTTATCAGTTTCAAATTGTGAGATTAGCCAGTTCAATTATATTTTAAAAGCATACAAAGAATCAATGTCTGACGACATTGTTTTTTCTGATTGTTTTTTAAAAAATTGTAACAATGGTATTGAACTATCAGAAGAGACAAATGACAAAGGCGATTACAATGTAGAATTTCTAACTATTGATAATTGCCAATTTGAAAACATTCCAGCTAATGTAATTGATTACTATCGAGGAGGATATGATGAGTCAACTATCGGTGGAAATTTAAAGGTATATAACAATACATTTACAAGTTGTGGCGATCAAGAGAAAAACGGAATCCTTTTAAATACAAGAGGTATTATCAATGTAGATATTTCAAAAAATACGTTTCAAAATAATCGAGTAAAATTGATTGCACTTCTTTGGGGAGCAAAAAATAATTCGCACGCTGAAAATAAAATTAGTAATTCTGGAAAGATTGTAGTGGAAGAGAATTTGAAATTGAAGTTGATGTATTAAGGAACGATAAAAGAATAACTTATAACGTTTTGAGAATTCTTCTAAATTTATACTTCGTTAAAAATGCTCGCCAACCAAAAGGTTGCCTGTGCTTTTTGCCTTGTCTAAATTCAGAATAATTTCCCAAAACCTTTATATGTTATTCTTTTACCGTTCCTAAGAGTAACCGCCAA
>JALZVK010000261.1 GCA_023301005.1 Saprospiraceae bacterium
ACTACCAGTACAACTATTCAACCTGATTGTAATTGCGGCGGCGGCGTATTGATGGATGCTGATGGTGATTTGATATGTGATACTGATCCAGCAGATAATTGTGTTGGTCCAAATATAGGCGATACTTGTGATGATGGCGACCCTTGTACTACTGGCGAAACGATTCAAGTAGATTGTAATTGTGGCAGCGGCGTATTGTTAGATGCAGATGGAGATTTGATATGTGATACCGATCCAATGGATAATTGTGTAGGTCCTAATATCGGAGAAGTTTGCGATGATGGTGATCCGAATACACTTAATGACATAGTTAATTCTAATTGTGAATGTGATGGAATTACGAATGCTCATGATTTGGAGAAAAATAAATTCTCTATTCAAGTATTCCCAAATCCTGCGAATGATGTTTTATTTGTAGAAATAATAAATATCAATGGCGCGTCAGGACAAGCGAAAATATTCAATACTATCGGTAAATTAGTTGCTACTGAAGAGATAGATGCTAGGACTAATTTTCCGTTGTATTTTGAAGTTGAAAATTATCAACAAGGCATTTATTTTATTCAAGTGCAATTGGATAATCAAAAAATGGTAAGCCGTAAGTTTATTGTTGAGTGATGAGGAGAGTTGAACATTCGAATAATCGAACATTCGAACATTCGAATGTTGAAGTTTGACGAATGGATTTATTTTACTCGTTGTTTTGATTTTTTACTTACTCCGTAAGTGTATTGTTATATTTTTAAATAGGAAACCCAAATATTCGGAATGAATATTTGGGTTTCTTGTTTTTTATAAAAAATAAAACCTATTCAGTAATCTAACCCCAACGGGGTTTAATAGAATAGCAAGGGGCATCGCCCCTTGAAAAAAAAATAAGTTAGAAGGAAGCTCTGAAAGAGCGAAACAGTAAGTAAGATATTTCGCCCCTTCAGGGCTTACGTGAATATATTGTTATTTACAAGGGGCGGTGCCCCTTGCTATTTTGTTTGACCCCGTTGGGGTCTCTTCTTGTATAAATACAAAAAATAAAAACAAGTTCGATTAACTTCTAAATTCGAATGTTCAAGAGTTCAATTCTCCTATTTCAAAATCATCCCAATATGAGGAATATCATCTTCCAAATATCCTTCTCCCACAGGTTCAAAACCAAGTGTTTGATAAAAATTTAAAAGATAAGTTTGAGCTGAAATCTTAATTGGATCATTAGGGAAAAGTTGTTGACACCAATCCTTTGAAGCGATCATAATCTCCTTACCAGATCCAAGTCTACGTGCCTTAGGTGACGTAACCACTCTTCCTATCGACGCATATTTATCATAAGAAATACCTTTAGGCAGCAAACGAGTATAAGCAATCAAGTTGTTATTTTTATCATAGCCCATAAGATGCCACGCATCTTGATCTTTACCATCAGCATCGAGATAAGGGCAATTTTGTTCTACAACAAAAACCTCTTGACGAAGTACCATGCAATCATATATTTCATCTAAATTAAGTTGGTAGAAAGGAAGGCATTTAATTCTCATAAGTTTTTTTTTTATGAATGATTATATTGTTATATGGTTTCGCTTATTGTTTTATTATTTTAAAAACCATATAACAATATACATCACTACTCAAATTTCACCACAATATTAGGCATAAAACCTTCATCAATTTTAAAGAGTAGCAAGTCTTAAAAAAAAAATAAAGATACCGTTTTGTCAGATAAAGGAAATAAAACGATGAGAGAATCAAAGTGGAAGATTGATGAATTAGTACAAAAAAAAAGTTTAGCCATCAGAAATGACTAAACTTTTTTTATATGAAAAACTAAACTTTTTTTTTTAAATTCTATTCGTCATCCAATTATTAGATGGATCTTCACATTTCATCCAAGATGGAATTGGGTCACCTTCTTCAGATATAAAAGTTACTTCACCTTCATCAGTTACGTTATATTTCCAAACATGATTTTTTCCTTCATCTGCATAAGAACCGAATTGTAAAATATATTCTATTTCCCAACCCTTTTCTTTTCTTACTATTTTAATATCATTCCCTGCAATATTAGGAACACCCAAATCAATTTCAGCAACACCTTCGATATTATAAAACTCATTAGAAAGCGCAGCCATGTTTAAAGGTTTTTTACTTCTAACTGTAATAGCATCCTGAGTACTATTCCATTGTACATGTTTGCTAATTACTAAATTATATTCATCTAACAAGAGGTTGATTTCTTCGCTATCTGTTTCTCTAATACCTTGTTGAAGTGGAAAAGCCCAATCAACATTTTTATCAAAAATCACATTAAAATGATCGATTGAAGGATTAGGAAAAGTATGCACATTACATTTAGCAATAGATTGTGCGGTTTCATCATTTTGATATACAGCAACTAAAGCTTGGTAAATGCTTTGCATATTATTTGGAGAAATTATAATATTCTGATAACGTAAATCGTCTTTATTTGCCTCAATTCTTAATGCCAAACGAGCAGCATCTCTTTTGAATTTACGTTCTAATTTTTTTGATAATTCTACATTAGTTGTCTTCTTTCCAATTTCATTTTTAGCAAAATTAGGATTAGGTCCTTGTGCTAATAAATTAAAAGCAAAACAACATAACATTAGTAAAAAAAGATTTTTAAAGATTCTCATACGACCAAATTTTTTGTTTTCACAATTGGTTATAAATTACTACCATTTAGTTACTAGATAATAACTGAAAGGTTTGTTTTGTGACATCTTTTTTTTTAAATATAAAAAAAAAAGATCAGTCAAGATTTCTAAAATGATTAATTAGGAAAGGGGATTTTTTTTGTTAGGAGACCAAGTAATGAGCTCCTAATGATTTTTATGGGTATGTCGCAAAGATGTGTATAAGTAATATGTAAAATCTGAATTAATAAAAATTCTAGATTTTAAATACGCTACTTATAGAGGAAAAATAATGCCAGTTTTTTGGAACAAAAAAGAAAATCCAGAATTTTCAATTTTGAAAATTCTGGATTTTTATATTTATAAATAAATAATAAGAGTTTATGTTTTTTTTAAAAGGTATAACATTTTACACCTTTCTTTCCTCTTCCACCGTTGCCTATATTTAAGCCCCAATCCAAAGGATTTATTTTTAATGCGATATAAAAATCTGTAGAATCTAAATTACCTTTTGTAATAATACTTCCAATATCATCACTTCCTATCGTTAAGAAAGCTAATCGGAAAGCAGCTCCAATACTTAGTTTTTGATAATTTACCAAACTAATAGGAAGTGCACCTCCGTACCATTTGTGTTGATACCTAGGCGTAACAGCTAGTAGATTATTACGACGCAAACTATTTTCTCCCATAGGAATTCTTTGAACAAGAAGCGCATGTATAAATAGATTAGGAGTAAATAAATAATCACCTTGTAGACTAAAAGCACCTGGAAGACCAAGTCTAAAATTAGAAGATGTCAATGAAGAATCAGGCGTTCCTAAACCTTGAGTACTTAAAAGATCGATTCGATCTTGATTGGTTGCAGCATTATTAAATTCAGCGGATGGAAACTCAACAAGGTTATCCGTTCTTATGGTATGCTCTTGAGCATTTCTACTTAATTCAATTTGTCCTAAGTCTAATAAAGACGCTCCGATTTTCCATTTATAATTATCTTCATTTCCTTCATACACATAAGTAAATCCTAAATCAAAGGCTACACCAAATCCATTACCTTGAGTATTTATATTTTCAAAATCAGGTTCTAAGTTAGAAGTAGTTATTCCATAACTTACATTCGGACTTTGGAAAAGTAAAGAGTCGCCAGGAATTTGAGCAGAAGGAGTAGTTGTTTTTAAATTTAAATAACCTGCTTCAAAGGCATTGACAAATTTTAAACTCGCTCCGATTCCGATAGAACCATTATAAGTTTCAATTTTTGTAGCATAGTTAATACCAAGTTCTCCCCATACCATACCAGATACCTTAAGAGGGTTTATATCTAAAAAATCATTAAACGAAGTTTCAAAAAATACATTATAGTTTAATACTGCTGGTATATCATGAGTAGAGAATCCAACTCGTGCATTAGTAAAAAGTCCTAAAGAATGTTTGTCATTTACTCTTACCATAAAAGATGGTCCCATTCCATTGGCAAACATGGTTAGGAATTTTGCTTTGTTACCATCATAAAATTCTCCGACCAAACGGTTAGGATTAGTATTGTTATTTTCCAAATCTCTTCTAAGAATAAAATTATCTCTAAGTCGAATGGCTCTAGAAACATTAGAGTTTTCTATAAATCCGTAATTAGTACTTCCAAAGAAACCGAATGAAAAAAGGTTGATATCTAATTTGGAGAGATTCGTAATATTACTAGAAGGGTTTAATAAAGTACCATGAATACCCGAGTAATTATCTGTTCTTAATCCTAGTTGTTCTTGGGCATGAGCTAGGTGAGTTATTGTTAAAAAAATAAATATAATAAGGTAACGCATAATTTCAATTATTTTATAAGGTGGATACTTATATAAGTTTACTGTTTATTAAAAAATTAAAAAGGAAAATCCAACGGCATGATTGAAGTTGTTTTTCTAAATCGTTAAGACTTTTAAAACAACTTCATTATAAAAAAAAGTAGCTCCAAATTTTAGGAAAGAAAATTAGACCTCCAATGGTTGCTGCTCCAATAGCAGCTAAAAGAACTGCTCCTGCTGCTACATCTTTTGTCTTACCTGCTAAGTTGTGAAAATTTGGAGAAACTAAATCTGTTAAATATTCTATAGCGGTATTCATTCCTTCGGCACAAAGTACCATCGCTATTGCTAGAATTATTAAACACCATTCTGTAATATTGATGGAAAAAAAGAAGCCTGCTGCTATCACTACAAAAGTAAATGCTAAATGAATTTTTGCATTTGGTTCTGCTTGAAAAAGTAATAGAATACCTTTAAGTGCATATTTAAAACTATTCAATCTTTCCTTTATCATTTGATCTTAGATGGCGTGAATTGAAAATATCCTTTGATACCAAGATGACTAGATGATGCTGTTTTCATATTTTCAAAACCGATACATTTAAAATGCTCTGAAAAGAAAATATGATCTCGAGGAGAATCAAAGAAGGAACCAATAACACTTGTAGATGAAGCAGGTGAAAATCCTCTTCGACTATCTTTCAATCCTGCTTTAGCTCGGAAGTCGTGAATCTCATCTGACCATTGTACTAGATTATAATCTGCCATTGTAAAAATTGGAGCATCTAATGTTTGAGCAATATCAGCTATTCGGTTAAGTTGTTTTTTCAACCGATCATAATCTCTAGTGTAAAAAGGAGGAAAAGTATTGGAACTAATAAAAAATAAATCTTGAGTACTATTAGGTACTTTAATACTGCCGATAACATTGGGCAATCCTTCTACAAAAAATGTATCCTGTTTGGTAATAGGATATTTGGAGAAAACTGCTATTGCTGGATCAAAACCAACTCTTGATGTTACGTATGGAAAATTCTTTTTTAAGGTGTCTTTAAAAAACTCATAGACCATTGGGTCTATATCAGGAATCGTCAAAAGCGATGCATCAAGATTTAATATAGCTTCTATCGTTTCTTCAGGAGCTTCATTGATATTAGAAATGTCCATGACTGCTACTTTTATGATGGCTTGATCTTCAGTTACAGTTGGGTTTTTTAGATCGGGATTGGTATTTAATTTTAAATGTATAGAAAGAATGGAACAAGCGATAAAACTTGCAAACATCAATCGCTGCTGTTTGAGTATTAAAAAAGTCAAACCTAAAAATAAATATCCAAACATAATTTGCACAGCAAACTCTGACATTGACTTAAAAAAATAATGCTTGGGAGTAAAAATACAAAGTAAAGCTCCTAACATTAAAAATGTTATGGTAGTATATTGGGTGTATTTTAATTTCACGTTAGTAGTTGCCATCTTAGGAAAGAAAAATGTTGTTTTTTAGATAACGTAGCATTGGTTTATTTATTTGTGTCGCAAAGGTAAAAAATATAAGTACTAGGACATAAATATGTTTGGAATTATGGGGAGATTATTTTTTCGCTAGTTTACAATATACTAAGGTAGATTTTTTTTAATTTAAATTACCTGCAACTACGCAAGTAGTTTTAAACTCTAGTGGATTATTATTGGTAGAAAATAATTTTATGACAATAATATAAATCCCAAGTTTAGCTCTTTTTCCTTGATTAGTTAATCCATCCCATTTTAAAATTCCTTCAAGACCTAAGAGTTCATTTTGAAATAAGGTCGTTACTAATCTTCCTTTCGCATCATAAATATTTGCAGTAGCTACACTTCCTTGTTCCTCTAAAGAATAATTTATCAATAAAAAATCTTTATGACCATCTCCGTCAGGAGAGAAAACTGTTTCTGCAATATCGAAAATATCGTCAGCAGGATTAGGAGCTCTAAATTGAGAATTTTTAAAAGTAGGAGTTCCTCCACCAATCAAAGTCGAAGCAGAGTGCCAAGTTGAGTTACTTGATGTAGGCGCATTAAAACTAATTCTCTCTAATGAGGTTCCTTCCTTGTCATCTAATAATGGATAATGTAAATCTTCCGTATAATCAAATGAGTCAATCATTATAGTATCCAATCCATTACGAGTAAAAATACTAACATTGCCATCTGAATCATTATAACCTGGAAGACTATTTTCAAATAGAACATCTGGATTTTCAACGGTATAATTATTTAAAACAAATTCTCTGTCAGGTGTAAAAGCAACATACTCTCCAGGTTGCATAATATATGAACTCGTAATATCTTTTGTACCACTTGTAGTCCGTTGAGTATTTGCAATAATCAAATCAGAAACATCTAAAAATTTATCAGAACGATTATAGATTTCCACGTAATCACTTCCTCCTGTAGTTGGATTAAAAAGTATTTCATTAATGATCAAATCATTTGGAGAAATATTTACTCCGATTAAAAAACTAAAAGGAAAATCTTGGGGTACAATGTTGATTCCTAATTCATCTTGTATATTTTCAACATGTAACAAATAAGATGTTCCATTGGCGAGTTCGTTGGTTAATTCTATAAAGACTCTAAAAGGTTCAACAGGATCAATATCTACATCATCGGGATTACCGATTCCGTTGTTGATGGCATAATTAATTGATAATGAGCCAGTTAAAGGGTCAACAGATTTGTTGAATTCCAATTCTAACTCTGTAGAACTGATAGCAACCACATTTATTAATTCTAATGTTTCAAAATTTACATCAAAAGGAATAGTAGCACTAACAATAGTATTAAGAGATTGATCACCTATATTTTGGACGTCTAAATTATAAGTAGATTGATTTGTAAGAGCATTGTTAAGCGTTAGGAGGACATTAGCTTGCGCAGCATTATTCCAAGATGCAGATTGAGGATTTCCAATACTATTATTGATAAAATAATTATTGACATTTACGGCAGTTGTACTATCAATAGGTTCGTCAAATGTAACTTCCAATTCAGTTAAAGATATAGGGGTAATACTGACAACTTGTGGAGCAGTAATATCAGGAACCAAAGCCGTAATAGCAATGTTATCAAAAAAGAAACTTTCAACATTTGACGTAGTGTATTTACACCAAAAACCAAAAAATAAATTTTCTCCAAAATAAGTATCATCAAAAGCAGTCGCTTCTAAATTTAAAATATCTCCATTTTCATAATTTGCAAAAATAGCCCAATCGCCAGATTGGTTTCGCTGAACTCTTACTTTAGCCATAGCAGGATCGCTACCTAAAGTACCAAGTGTGGCAGTTGCTAATTCCGTGTTATTACCATCATCTGAGCGAAATAATTTTAGTGCATCGTCAGATCCTGATTCTCCAATTTCCAAAAAATAACCATCCACATTTGGAAAATCAGAAGTGTTAGATTGTAAATAAATACGAAGTCGATTATTACTAGATGGAGCAAAATCTAAGTTGAATTCAAACTCCCAAACTGTACTATCAGGGATTTCTACAGCAGTAAATAAAATAGAAGTATCTGTACCTGTAGTATTCAATTGTAATTCACCATCTGCATTGATGATAAAATTATTAATGTCACCTGACCAAGTTGGGTTGGAGAGGAATTCTCCATCCGAAAAGTCATCTGATAATTGTCCTTTTAGAGGTTGGAAAAAAATAAAAAGAAGGATTAAAGCTATTATATGTTTCATGCAAAAATTATGGCAACGAATTAAAAATAGAATGTATATTTGCAGCCCTATCCAAATAAGTACAGAGCAAAAGAATGAAACTCTTTTTGATAAATTTAGTTTAATCTAAAAGACTTCAGATAAGAATTAATCATTCTCTGACCGCTAAATTAATATAAAAATCAAATTTCATTTTTTTTAACTAAAAATTATTTCAAAATATGAAAATTGCAGTAGTAGGTGTAACAGGATTAGTAGGAACAGTAATGCGCGAAGTTCTAGAAGAACAAAAATTTCCAATAACTGAATTTTTACCTGTAGCATCCGCTAGGTCTGTTGGGAAATCTATTTCTTTTCAAGGAAAAAATCATACAGTAATCAGTATGGATGCAGCGGTTGCTGCTCGTCCTGATATAGCAATATTTTCAGCAGGAGGAAGTGTGTCGTTAGAATGGGCACCTCGATTTGCAGAAGTAGGAACAACGGTAATAGATAATTCATCAGCATGGAGAATGGATCCTAATAAAAAATTAGTAGTACCTGAGATTAATGCCAATGAATTAACTGAAAATGATAAAATTATTGCTAATCCAAATTGCTCGACTATTCAGATGGTCATGGCATTAGCTCCGCTTCATAAAACTTATAATATTAAACGATTAGTAATTTCTACTTACCAATCTATAACTGGTACAGGAGTGAAAGCGGTTAATCAATATGATGCTGAAAAAACGGGAACGTCTCCAGATGAAATGGCTTATCATTATCCGATTTTTGATAATTGTATTCCTCATTGTGATGTGTTTTTAGATAATGATTACACTAAGGAGGAAATGAAATTAGTCCATGAGACTAAGAAGATTTTTAGTGATGATAGTTTAAGAATTACTGCAACTGCAGTTCGAGTACCTGTGCAAGGTGGTCACTCGGAATGTGTGAACGTAGAATTTCATAATGATTTTGAGATAAAAGAAGTTCGTAATTTATTGACGGCAACTCCAGGAGTTATTGTACAAGATGATATTTCTAATAATAAATATCCGATGCCTCTTTTCTCTAAAAATAAAAATGAAGTTTTTGTAGGAAGACTACGAAGAGATGACTCTGCTAACAATGCGTTAAACATGTGGGTGGTTGCTGATAATTTACGAAAAGGTGCAGCAACTAATGCAGTACAAATTGCAGAATATTTAGTAGCTAATAATTTAGTAGGAGCAATGGTTCAACGATAATATCGAATAAAGAAATCAAATAAGTCGTCAACCGTAGTCTGTCAATCAAGTCTATTCTAAAAAAATTAAATATACTTATTGTCTTTTTTTTGATAAAATAACAAAGTTTAAAAATTTGTCATTTGTAATGTATTTTTTTAATTTTAGAAAAATTATATTTTTATAAATTAAAAAATATAACAATGTGTAACTATCTGAAATAAATATAGTCTAACAAGTATATATTTATTTTTTAAATGAGAAAATGAGAACCACCTTTTAAAATTTAAAAGGTGCAAATAATACAAGAACGATTTTCCTTCGTTCATTTCTTATGAATTTTTTTTAGAGTGCAGAAATATTTTTATGGATTGATGTCTTAGCTATATTTCTCAAACTTACAGTATATTTTTTGTAAACATTATAGATACCGAATATGAAGACCAAATTAGTACTATGGGGCAGAGATGCCCAAGATGAAAGGGTTTTAATTGCATTGCAACTTCGACCGCAAGAAAATAAAGTAGACCTATACACTTTTTCAGAGAGTATAGCAACAGAAGATTTTTCTCAAAAAATGCTTAATGAATGGCGTAACGGAGAAGAACTTACTTTCCCTGAAGGACATTCCCACCAAGAAAAAGAACTTTCAGTTACTGAAGGTCTTTTACCTGAAGATTTAAAAGTAGAAAGAGGCGATCTCATTCAGCGTGCTCAAACTGAGTGGCACTTTATTGTTTTGTCTTCTAAGCTTAATGAAACTTATCAGACGGAGCTAGGTGAGATAAAAGAAAAAGTGGAACAACTATCTTCTTATAGTGGAGAAGTTTGGGAAGAGTTGAAAATCTTTTGGTCAAAAGTGCAAGGGCAAGTGCGAGAGAGAAATTTATTTAGAGAGCACGCCGATGATTTAAAAAATAGTACCAATGATCTATTTGGCAAAATGAAAGATATGCGGAAAGTGTTGGATAAAGAATTCCAAACAGTTTCTGAGGATCATGTAAAACAATTTAAAGGTCACCTTGGTGAAGTTAAAGAACGACTTGAAAAAGGATTGAACTTAAATGGAATTTTTGAAGATTTAAAAAATATCCAAAAACAATTTAGAGAATCTAAATTGACTCGCGAACATAGAAGTAGTGTGTGGGATCAGTTGGATGGATTATTTAAAGAAGTAAAAGCTCGTCGATATGGAGGTGATGCTAATGCTGGAAATAATACTTCTCCTTCTGAAAGATTAAAAAGAAGATATGATGGATTGATGAATGCATTGTCAAAAATGGATCAGTCGATTAATCGAGATAAGAGAGATTTAGAATTTCAGGATAGACGTGCTGGAAACTCTGTTGGACAATTAGAAGCTCAATTACGTGAGGCTAAAATTATGATGATTAATGAGCGCATTCGTTCAAAGGAAGAGAAGAAGAATGATATGCTAAAGACTAAAGCGGAGTTGGAAAAACGAATGGAAGTTCAAAAAGAAAAAGATGCTCGTAGAGCAGAACAAGATAAAGTAAGACAAGCGAAAGAAGATGCTGCTAAAAAAATTAAAGAAGAAATCAAACTAGCGGAAAAAGAAAGAGAAGGTTCTGCTGAAAAATTATCAGCAGCAGCAGCAGCGCTTAAAGGTAAAAAAGAACCTGTCGTAGAAACTAAGCAGGAAGAAACCAAAACTCCTCCACAAGAAGAATCTGTTGCGGAACAAATCGTAACTCAAGTAGAGGAAACTTTAGAAGATGTAGTGGATACTATCAAAGCGGTTGCTCATGTGGTTGGTGAAAAAATTGATGAAGCTGTTGAGCGATTCAATGAAGCTGAGACAGAAAGACAAAAAACTGCAGAGACATCTACAACGGAAGCTTCTACAGATACACCAACTTCAACTCCACCAACAGAAGTATCGGAAGCAACTCATATAGCTGCAACTGAAAAGGTAGAGGTAAAAGAGAATGTGGAAAAAGCAGAAGCGCCTAAAGTTGCTGACTTTGCAGCAAAGGATGACTTGAAGAGAGTAGAAGGCATCGGGCCAAAGATTGAAGGTCTTTTGAATGCTGCGGGAATTAATACTTTTTCTGATTTAGAAAATACTGCTGTCGATAAAGTCAAAGCAATTCTTACTGAAGCTGGGAATCGTTACAAAGCTCACGACCCAACGACTTGGCCTAGACAAGCTGGTATGGCTGCGGCTGGAAAATGGGATGAATTGCAAAAATGGCAAGATGAATTGGATGGAGGAAAAGAAGTGAAATCTTCCAAAGAAGAAGAGTAAAATATTCATTCAGAGGAGAGAAGTGAGAACAGAGAGTAGAGATATTTAATTTCATTAAGGAATAAATCACTTCTCTCTCAATAAAATGGTCTCTCACCTCTTTTCTAAAATAGATACCAAGAATTTATAAATTACAAAAGGGAATATTCAAACGAATATTCCCTTTCTTAGTTTATCATGTTTAACCACCTAGTTTAATCAAACACCACGAACTTTGGTATGATTAACTTTGATTGCCTTTCCACCTGGATCAACCATAGCTTCAGGATTTAATTTATCAAAGAGATATTTGGATACTCCAGCACGTTCTTCATCTAATTCGAGAGTTGCGTACTCAAAACCACAAATATAATCTTTGATATTTTCAGATATTTTTGGATTCTCTTGCTCAGTTAAATGTTGCATTAAGGTATCATGCAAGTTGGTACTATTACCTACGTAGAAGCATTCCCATTTTTCGTTTTCTAATAAAACGTATAGGACATATATTCCTGGAATAGCAGGCACTTTATTTTCAATATATCTCGCCTTGAAAGGGGAGTTAAATCTTGACCATTTTAAAAACATAGTATCAGTAATTTATAATAATCGGTTTCGGAATATCTAAGGCTATATTTATTTTGATTTTCAAATATACACTTTCAAGAATTTTATATTGCTTTATTGATTTGTTTTTTAGGAAGGATTTACGCAGCGGTTCATTTTCAAACTAGAACGGTACATGTATATTTTTTTTCATAATGTTTAAAATTCTTTTGAAGGGCTAAATGTAAGAAGTTGTTAAATTGGATAAGACAAAATGTTTTTCTAAAATAGCCTCTAAGGCGAGCTGATCAATTTCATCAAATGAATCTTTTACAGAGCTATCCACATCGAAAACAGCGATAAGATTTTTTTCATTATCAAATACTGGAACTACGATTTCTGATTGAGAATTGGGATCACAAGCAATATGAGCAGTTCCTTGGGCAAGTGCATGAACATCATTAACGAGTTGAGTTTTTTGTTCTCTTGCCGCTCGACCACATACTCCTTTTGAAAAATCAATATGTAAACATCCAAGTGTACCCTGATAAGGTCCAATGATTAATTTCCCATCATTGACAATATAGAAACCGACCCAATAGTGATAAGGGAAATAAGTTTTTAGAATACAATTGATAGTTACCATTTTCAGAATCATATTAGATTCTTCGAAGAGGTTGGCATCAATAGCTAAAGCTGCTTGTTCGTAAGCAGCTTTTTTTTCTTCTGAGGTGAGGTTTTTGGAAGGATTAATAAAGTAAGGCATTTCTGCGGATGCGCTCATAAGTTTAGGATTTTGTAGATGGTTATATGGTTACGCTTCGCTTATTGTTTTTTTTTAATAGCAATAACAATGAGCGAAGCGTAACCATAAAACCATTAAGAATTTTACTCAAATATCTAACATACATTTGACATGCTTAGTTGCAATAGAATTCAATTCTAAAGATTTTTCATTAATCTTCCAAGCTTTGATTATTTTATTTGAATTATTTGTCGTTTCGTAGAGCGCTATGATTTTAGCATTTGAATTATTATCCAACGTACAAAAGTCAGTAGTTAAAAATTGATTAGTACGTAATTGTATTGTTATATCTGTTAGTCTTTTAAACATAGCTTCTCCGTTCGGACGATGTTTTATCTTTTCCAAAACAATGATTTTATCAGTTGGAGTATTTTGATTGAAGTAAGTAGCTAATGAAAGATTCGCATTTAGGATAATTCCATTTTCCTCATCATAGTTTTCAAATCCTTTAATTTCATTTAAATTAGAATACCAACCATCTTGTATTTCTGAGGAAGAATTAGAAGTTTCAATTACATTTGAATTAGCTGAATGGAATTCGATATTACTCGAATGTAATTGCTCTGTAGTAGGAAATTGAGATTGACAAGCTGTGAAAATGATTAATGCAAAAAAAGGAATTAGGTTCTTCATAGAGTATTAGGTTTTGTTAAATAAGTAAAAATAAAACGATATTGGGTTGTTCTATTATTTTACCTAACAATCTGTTTTTTGAAAAACGTAAACCTTATTTTTAAAAATTTATAAAAAAAAATAAAAAAATCCCACGTTTTAGAAATAAAACGTGGGATTTAGTATAAAAAATGTAGAAGTAATATCTACAAAATAATTTTAGAAATTAGCAGCCTCAACTTTGTAATCACCTTGTTTTAATCTAGCAGCTACAGCTGTAAATGCATTCAAAGTCTCTTCAACATCTTGCAAAGTATGAGAAGCCGTTGGAATCAATCGTAATAAAATCATTCCTTTAGGAATAACTGGATATACTACAATCGAACAAAAAATACTATGATTTTCACGCATATCGTAAACCAATGCTTG